>NZ_JBQKUM010000044.1:0-42934 GCF_054968605.1 Pseudoalteromonas sp. G5_S1_14_S5
CTAATATCAAATTCGGTGATCAGTGAAGTAGACGAGCACGGATAGTGCCTTCGATCTCTTTCAGTTTCGATAAGGCTTCTTCAGAGCGGTCTGCCTCAACATCGATCACTACGTAACCCATATCAGCGGCAGTCTGTAGGTACTGACCTGCGATGTTGATGCCTTCTTCAGCGAATATGGTGTTGATCTGAGTTAGGATGCCTGGACGATTCTTGTGAATGTGCAATAGGCGAGATGTGCCTGTATGCAATGGTAGTGATACCTCTGGGAAGTTAACACTCGATAGCGTTGAACCGTTATCAGAGTATTTCGCCAGTTTACCTGCCACTTCTACACCGATGTTCTCTTGAGCTTCTTGAGTAGAACCACCTACGTGCGGAGTTAGAATCACGTTATCGAACTGCATCAATGGTGACTCAAATGGGTCAGCATTGGTTTTTGGTTCAGTTGGGAATACGTCAATCGCCGCACCACCTAAGTGACCTGAATCAAGCGCACCGCACAGTGCAGGGATATCTACCACAGTACCACGCGCAGCGTTGATAAAGATTGCGCCCGGCTTCATACGATCGAACTCTTCTTTACCCATCATGTTCTTGGTTTCGTTTGTCTCTGGAACATGCAGTGAGATCACGTCACACTTGTTCAATAGTTCAGTCATGGTGTGAACTTGCGTTGCGTTACCCAGTGAAAGCTTGTTTTCAATATCGTAAAAGTAAACACGCATACCTAGGTTTTCAGCAATAATACCCAGCTGAGTACCAATGTGACCGTAACCGATAATACCTAAACGTTTACCACGAGCTTCGTAAGAGTTGTCTGCACTCTTTTTCCAGATGCCACGGTGAGCAAGAGCGTTCTTTTCTGGGATGCCACGTAGCAGCAATAGAACCTGACCAAGTACCAGCTCAGCAACGCTTCGCGTGTTTGAGAATGGTGCGTTGAAGACAGGTACACCACGTTTTGCAGCCGCTTCGAGGTTTACTTGGTTAGTACCGATACAGAAACAGCCGATAGCAACCAATTTTTCAGCAGTATCTATCACTTCTTGGGAAAGGTTTGTGCGAGAACGAATTCCGATGAAGTGAGCATCTTTAACTGCTTCAAGTAGTTCATCTTCAGGTAATGAGCCTTTATGATACTCAATATTTGTGTAACCAGCGGCTTGAAGTACTTCTATTGAAGAAGGGTGAAGACCTTCTAGAAGTAGAATTTTTATTTTTTCTTTTTCCAGTGAAACTTTGGCCATTGTTCTCGTCCTTAAAATGGAAAGGTTGGGCAAATGCGGCGCACGTGCTACAAAATGGCTGAAAGGGGAGCAAATTCACCACTTTGTTAGGAGACAAACGTTTTCCCTGTGCGTCTTCTGAACAATAAAGTAACAAAAAAAAAATGTTTTGGGTAAGAAAATTACGGAATAAGACATAATTTTACAGGTACAAAGCAAAAAAACGGCGCCCTTGGGCACCGTATGTAATGAAGTAACAGAAAAACTCAATCTTCTATTATTTATTCTTCGATTTTTGCACCTTCAGGTGTACCTGTAATAACCACATCTGCGCCACGGTGTGCGAATAGGCCAACCGTTACCACACCAGCGATACCATTGATGATATCTTCTAGTTGTTTCGGAATTTCAATCGACATGCCGTAAACATCTAGGATCACGTTACCGTTATCCGTTGTACAACCTTCACGGTAAACCGGGTCACCACCAAGCTTAACGAGCTCACGCGCAACGTATGAACGTGCCATTGGGATAACTTCTACCGGGAGAGGGAATTTACCGAGTACATCAACAGCTTTCGTGCCATCAACAATACATACAAATTTATCAGAGATAGCCGCTACGATTTTTTCACGAGTTAGAGCTGCACCGCCGCCCTTGATCATATCGCGAGTTGGGTTGATCTCGTCTGCGCCATCAACATAGATGTCTAACTTAGCAACATCATTACACTCATACACTTTGATCTCTAGCTCTTCTAGGCGTTGCGTTGAAGCAACAGAGCTTGAAACTGCACCTTTGATTTTGTCTTTCATTGTGCCCAGTGCGTCGATGAAGTGATTTACTGTAGAGCCAGTACCAACACCTACAATGCTGCCTTCTTCAACATATTCAAGTGCTGCCCAACCAGCTGCTTTTTTCATTTCATCTTGAGTCATGCCATTCTCCTGAATAAGATCTTGCGCTTTGAATTAGTCTTTCGCGTATTAAGTTAACGTTTGAGTATCGAGGTTAACGTTTGCGGCGCGATTATAGCGCTTTAACGGTTGTTTTCCCATTGCCAAGTTTTACTTGGAGTCACGATTTTAGGTAAAGGAACATCCCACTCTTCAATTGGTAGAGTATCGACTTGTTGGCAATCGTGAGCCAGACCAATTGGGGTCGCTCCTTGTCCTGTCTCGAACCATTTCGCCAGAGTACGATCGTAATAGCCACCGCCCATACCTAACCGATGACCATGAGAGTCAAAACCAACCAGCGGGGTAAGAATCAGGTCGAGTTGATGACAAGGCTTTACCAAAATTTGATTAAGCTTTGGTTCAACGATACCGTATTTATTTAATACCGTTGGGGTCGTCGGAGAGTAGTGCAAAAACAGTAGGTGCCCGTCAGAAAAAGGGTGCAATACAGGTAAATAGGTCTGCTTACCTTGTGCCCACAACCACTCGATTAAAGGTTGGGTATCAAGTTCACCGTCGATAGAGATATAAAGTGCGATATGTTGGGCTGATTGAATGTCATCAAGTTGAGCGCACTGCTTAACTAGGTCTATGCCGGATTGAGTTTGTTGTCCACTAGATAGGGAGTTGCGTTTGATGCGGATCTGTTTGCGAAATTCGCTGCGTGTTAGCGTCTTCATAAGAAGGGATACCCCAAAGTGCCGTTGAGAATAGATGGCCCTTGAACCAGCGAGTTCAAGGCGGATCAGCAATGATTACCGTAGGCTTCTCGGTCGGGCCGAGCATGCTCAATAGCACTCAAGTACTAATCCTTAGGGATTGCTTATCGGCTCGGGGACGTGAATCCTCTGACAAACACTCCAGGGTAAATTTTGTGTACGCTATTGCTGTCCGTGTTTAACCTTACTGAGAACATCTGAAAGCGATGTTGTGAGCTGTTCCATTCGCTCGGTCAGTGCGTTTTGTTCGTCATTTGCTTCAAACTTCTTAGTTTGTAATTCATAGCAAATGTTCAGAGCTGCGATAGTTAGCAGCTTCACTTCATTGGTTACCTTAGTACGTTCAGCCATCTCTTTCAATCGATTATCAAGATCGGCCGCCGCTGCAATCAATGACTCCTCTTGCCCTGCTGGACAATTTACTCGAGTCAGCTTTCCTAATATTTCAACGTCTACCGCTTGATTACTCATGATGGATGAACTCTTTAACGCGCTATTTTAAGGCTGTTGCTCTTTGTTATTTTCTCTAAACAAAAAGTGCAAGTACCGATGAGGAAGCAATCTCCTCTGAGGGAGAAACTATAGGTAAACCGCTATTAAGATTCAAGCTTTTCAGAGTGACTGTTTGTAAATGAGAGCTTGAGCACACAGTAATTCAGCAAATTGAACAATTGGTAGTCAGTCACCCTTCAATTGCTTGGGATCGATGCTTACCAGAATTGAGGTGAAGTGGTACGATTATACTATCGATATAAAGAATAACTGAGCGAGCTATCTGATGAGCGAAACAACTTTACCTGACTACCTAGCGGTTGCGACTGAACTTCAATCGGCAAGCCTAGCCGTAACCCCTGCTGAGATGCATGGCTTATTAACGGGTATGTTAAGCGGAGGCTTAAGCCTAGCAGATAAGAGCTGGCAACCTCTTATCTTCGATTACACCAACGAAGGTATGGGTTGGCCGGATCGCGCATTAACGTTAGCGGAAGCGACATTGAAAGTAACCACTAGTGAGATCACTGGTTCAGGTATGGAATTGTCTATGCTACTGCCTGATGAAGACGCAAGTGCGAGCCTATTTGATTTAGCTGACGGTGTGTCTGATTGGATCAACCACTTTATCTCTGGTTTAGGACTCGTTGGCGCTCAGTTAAATAAGGCGTCGGAAGGCACTAAAGAAGCGCTGGCTGATCTTGAAGAGATGGCAAAGTTAGGCATTGATGAAGATGATGATCTGGAAGAGCAAGCGCAACTTCTAGAGCACGTTATTGAGCACGTAAAAGCTTGTGCATTAACCATTCATGCTGAATTTGGTGCACGCCCATCTGAAGATGTAGCTCCAACTATTCACTAATCGTTTGCCAGTTTGAGGTTATGATGGCTCAGTATGATGTTGTAATTGCTGGTGGTGCGATGGCAGGGGCGACTTTGGCGCTTGCCTTGAATCACCTAAGCCAAAGTTCGCTATCTATTGCGGTAGTGGAACCTTATCAGGTTGATCATCAAGCTCATCCTGGGTTTGATTCTCGTTCTATTGCTTTGTCTTATGGCACAGTGCAGATCCTTGATTCATTGCAGTTATGGCAATTGATCGCTCCAGTAGCAACCCCGATTAAAGATATTCATGTCTCGGATCGTGGGCATACAGGAATGACTGATATCTACAGCGAAGATCTTGCGGTTGATGCGCTGGGTTATGTGGTCGAGTTGGCGGATGTCGGTCGAATCTATCAGCAAAAGCTGGAGTCTGAATCGAGCATCACGATGTTGTGCCCTGACTCAGTAGCGAAAATTGAGCGTAGTGATTTACTGACGACCATTGACCTTAATAGCGGGCAAACCATTACGACTAAGTTATTGGTTGCTGCTGACGGAGCGATTTCTACCTGCTGCCAACAACTGAATATTTCGTTGAGCGAGCATGACTTTGAGCAAGTGGCTGTTATTGCCAACATTGTTGCGATCGAGCCGCATCAAGGTCGTGCCTTTGAGCGTTTTACCCATCATGGGCCAGTTGCTTTATTGCCGATGACGGGCAACCGCCTATCGTTGGTGTGGTGCTTGCCGCCAGAGCAAGCTGATAAAGTGATGGCTTTAAACGACAACCAGTTCCTTGAACAGCTGCAGAATGATTTTGGTTGGCGACTAGGTCGTTTAGAGAAGGTGGGTAAGCGTGCGAGCTACCCTCTGATTCTTCGTCATCGTCAACAAAATATTTCTCATCGATTTGCGATTGTCGGTAACGCCGCTCAAACACTTCATCCGATCGCGGGTCAAGGCTTTAACCTTGGTATTCGTGATGTGGCTTCTTTAGCCGAAGAGTTGTGTACTCAGTTGGATGATGTTGGTCGATACACTGGTCTTGTTAACTTTAAAAAACGTAGAGAACAGGACAGAAGGGCGACGATTACACTGACATCGAGCCTTGTACATCTATTCTCAAATGACTTTTTAACTGCTCGTATCGGGCGCAACCTTGGGTTAGCTGTTATGGATAACCTTCCACCACTTAAAGGTCCACTTTTGCGTCATACGCTTGGCCTAGTAGAAAGATAAGGTAGATAAATAATGATGCAAAGTGTTGATATCGCAATTGTTGGTGGAGGCATGGTTGGCTTAGTCCTTGCCGCGGCTTTGAAAGACAGTGATATGAGAGTAGCTGTAATTGAAAGCAAGGTACCAAGCGAAGGGCTTAATGAACTGCCTGACGAGCGTGTTTCTGCATTGAGCCGTTCCAGTGAAGTGATTTTGCGTAATCTAGGTGCGTGGCAGGGAATTGAGCAAAGACGTGCTGCCCCTTATCAAGCGATGGAAGTGTGGGAACAAGATAGCTTCGCTCGTATTGAATTTGACTCAACGCGTTTAGCGCAGCCTAATTTAGGCCATATAGTTGAGAACCGTGTGATTCAATTGGCGTTGCTTGAGCAGGTTAAAAAGCAAGAAAACGTCAGTCTATACATGCCAGCAACGTGCAAAACAATGGCAATTGGTGAAAGTGAAGCATGGCTGACTTTAGACAATGGTCAAGCGCTAACGGCTAAGCTTGTCGTTGGCGCAGATGGTGCTAATTCTTGGGTTCGCAAGCAGCAAGATATCCCTCTAACACATTGGGACTACGGACATAGTGCAATTGTTGCGAACGTTAAAACGGCAGAACCGCACCATAGTGTGGCTCGTCAAATATTTACGCCACAGGGGCCGTTGGCATTCTTACCAATGCAGCCGAGCAATATGAGTTCTATCGTCTGGTCTACTGAGCCAAATCGTGCTGAGAAGCTCGTATCTATGTCGAATACGGAGTTTAATAAACAGCTAACGGCTGAGTTCGACTCTAAACTAGGCTTGTGTGAAGTGGTTGGCGAGCGTTTTGCATTCCCGCTGCGCATGCGATATGCGAGAGACTTCGCAGTAGAGCGTGTGGTTTTGGTAGGGGATGCCGCGCATACCATTCACCCTCTTGCAGGGCAGGGCGTTAACCTTGGCTTGTTAGATGGTGCCAGCCTAGCACAAGAGCTGTTAAAGCTCTGGGCTGCGGGTGAGGACATCGGCACCAAACGTAACTTACGTGGTTATGAGCGCTGGAGAAAAGCAGAAGCCGCGAAGATGATTGCATCGATGCAGGGCTTTAAAGATCTGTTTGAAGGCGATAACCCAGCGAAGAAGCTGATTCGTGGCATCGGTATGAAACTCGCAGGCTATATACCTGGTGCGAAAGATGAAATCATGAAACGAGCTTTAGGTCTTGCGGGTAACCTTCCTGATTTAGCGAAGCCCCCTGTGATTCAGCGATAGTGACTTTGTTTTTAATGTTTCGTACCAGTGTTTCGTTCGAATCATTGGTACGAAAAAAGGGCTGGCGTTAGCCAACCCTTTTTGTTTTGAATTCTCTAGATAATTTGATTATGCGTAAGCACAGCGTAGCTTCATAATTTCACTATTTATTTCTTTTACTGTTTCAAAGTGGCGTTTCTCGGCTCGGTCTGGCAGCACTAACTTGCCGTTATCGAACTCAAATTTCCCTACGCCGTAAATGTAGATTCGTCCTTTGAAAAGTCGACTTACATGTTTAGCAATCATACTCGGTGTATAGCGCTTAAACAGTCTCATTTTAAATTATCCTTATATTTACCTAGCCTGCATATTATAGAAAAACTCCGAGATAATAATTGTGATAAGCATGGAGTAATATGCAGTAGAGTTGACGTTAATTAGATATTTGTGCTGTTCTAAGCACTTTCTACAGTAAATATCTATTTTTACGTGAGCTCCTCCCCAAAATAATACTGAGTAAAGAACTGCCGTGAACTTTCCTGTTCGGTATTAAGCAGCTTAAATGTGACAAATATAAGAATAGGCGGAATTTTTTTGTTTGTGTAATCAAATTGTAAAATTAAGACAAAAAAAAGCCCGTCTAAAACGGGCGAATAGTCACAGATGCATTACACAAAAGTGGATACTGATGTTACTCAGTGGATTCACTTGTACTGATTTGCCTGAGGGCTAGTCAGTAAATTCACAATAACGCAGATTTTTACCCTTGACTACTTATGCTTTAATTTTGATTAAATATTTAACTTTAATCTAGTTATCTTATGACGAGCTTCACACTAAATATGTATCCGGTGAAAACTAGAAAAAGAGTTTGCGATCAATCACTGTGTTGATCCGAGCATCGACTGATCTCAGCGATGATCGGCGCACATAGCGTCATGAGATCATTGGGATCCAGAGCGATACCTGCCATTCGATCTCCAGAGCTGATGGTCACCGTTGAATTGTTCTGGATCGAAGGATCAAAGATGATCGGCATGTGCCTCTTTAATGCAAGCGGGCCAACACAACCGGCCTTAAAGCCAGTAATAGACTCTACATCGCTTAACGAGACACAGGTCATGCGGCGGCAATTTAGAATTGAACGCACTTTCTTCGGATCGACTGAGCGATCACCCGCCGTGCAGGCTAGCGCGTATTGATTGCCCATGTCTTTGAGCAGAATACATTTCACCATTTGAGATGGGGCGATGCCTCGTTCTTGCGCGGTTTCTTCGATGCTGGTAGTTGGCTTGCTTTGCAGCAGCAGGCGATAGTTTACCTGCTGCTGATCGAGCCATTGTGTAATTACTGTTTCCACGTAATTACTCGTCGTCAAGGCTGTAAGGAAGTGGCAGGATATTCCAGATTTGATCAGGTTGTGCTGTCAAACGCAGCTGAACATCGTTATCTAAGTTGTTCGGTAGTACCATTAGGCCAATCGCTTGGTTGTCAGCAAATTGATATACGTTGATCAGTTGACCCGCTCCACGCCAGTTTTCACCAACGCTGCGCTCTAGCTCAATAGGGCTTTCTAGTGTTAGCACTTCCGCTGTTGGGCCTGAAACAATGCGCATTTCACGTTTGTTCATGCCACGGTATTTAGCGCGAGCCACTGTTTCTTGACCTGTGTAACAACCCTTGGTAAAGCTGATTCCACCTATCGCTTGTAGGTTTAGTGCCTGAGGGATGTGCTCATTTTGCTCTGCTTTACTCAGGTTAGGCTGAGCATCGATAATTTCATGATACTGCCATAGCGCCTCTGAAACTTTCTCCGCAGAGCTTTCAGTCACCAACGCTTCTGCAGCTTGTTCTGTAACAAGCAGGGCCCAGCGGTTGTCTGCAACTTGAACGGCTGTACCGCCTGAAATCGCACGAACTTTACCTTGGCTCTCTGCGATAGAGTCGATGTACTGATCCGCAGCAGCGCCCATGACACCGATAACCACATCGCTGGTTTGCACAATATCGACTTTAGAGAATACTGCGTATTTTTTGATTTCTACGAGCTCAACTTCAATCGCAGACTTAGGCTGCATAAGTGCGTAACCACCGTTGTGGTGGAATAGACGGAAGATACTCCATACCTTTCCTTTTGCATCGCAGTGGGCGCCTAATGTGGATTCATCATTAGGAAGAGTTACAACGTTGCACGTTACTTGGCCTTGTAAGTACGATTTTTTGTCATCGCCTACCATGGTAATTGCACTCCAGTCGGAAACATGTGTCATCATCAGTTCTGGAAGCGAATCGCTTTGCGTATGGGCATGCGGCTGAAAGGTGTTTTTCCAATCCATTTTATCTTTCCTAAGAATTTTATTTGGCTCTATGTTAATCCTGTTCTGTTTCTTTGTCAGCTTAGGTTTTTTTGTGAGCGGAGATAGGGACTGTGACCCATATAGTAGTTGCAGAGCGTATGACTTGTTACACTCCAAGAAAGAAAAATTATAGGTGAGGATAGCCAATGTACACTGCAGAGCAGAAAGCACGAATTAAATGGGGTTGCCGTCGCGGCATGTTAGAACTTGATGTAGTCATCATGCCATTTTTCGAAGAGTGTTTTGATTCATTGCAAGAGCAGGAACAGCGCGAGTTTGTTTCTTTACTAGAGTGTGATGATCCAGATCTGTTTACGTGGGTGATGGGCCACGGCCGTAGTGAAAACCTGGGTCACGCATCAATGGTTGATAAAATTGTCGCACACAACCTCAGCAAGGTTCGTTAAGCTCCAGCTTAACCCTTCGTATTTCGCATTATTAACAAAAGGCACTGTTTTCGGGTGCCTTTTGTTTTTTATCGTTGTCTCTTCTATTCCGCTGGCAGTCAGCCTTTATTGTCTGTATTTAACCTTCTATCTGTTTAGTACTAATCACATGCTTATCACCAGCGCTCAAGGGTGTCTTGATTATAAGGATGATGGTGAAGTGCGTTTGAATGGCAATACATACAGTTTAAAGTCGGTCGATCAGGTTTGGGCACAATTCTTCGTAAAATTACAATTTGAATGTGGTCACTCGGTACTGCTATGGCGAGACAGTTGCCAAGAGCAAGAATATCGGCACTTTTTGGCGAATTTACAACGAATGCGTTCGCTAAGCTAAAGTAATCGACAAGTCGTGAGTTAAAAGAAAAGGGAGCACTAGGCTCCCTTTCGTTTGATTACTTTTCGTGAGTGACGAATGCGCCAAGTTACGATTGACGTTTCTCTGGTGTCAGAATCGTTGGGCCACTGTCTTCAGCCAGCTCTGGGTAATCCAATGTGTAGTGGAGGCCGCGGCTCTCTTTGCGTTGCATTGCACAGCGAACCATTAGCTCTGCGACTTGAAGTAGGTTACGCAGCTCTAAAAGGTTGTTCGACACCTTAAAGTTGCTGTAATACTCGTGAGTTTCTTGCTGCAACATCTGAATACGACGCATTGCACGCTCAAGACGCTTGTCTGTGCGTACGATACCCATGTAATCCCACATGAATAGACGAAGTTCATGCCAGTTGTGCTGGATAATAACTTCTTCATCACTGTTTGTTACTTGGCTTTCATCCCATGCTGGAAGCTCCGCACACAATTGAGATTGTTCAATGTTCTCAACGATGTGTTTTGCTGCCGACCACGCGTAAACCACACATTCTAGTAGTGAGTTTGATGCCATACGGTTCGCACCGTGAAGACCGGTATAGCTCACTTCACCAATCGCGTAGAGGTTTTGAAGATCCGTTTGGCCATCTTTATTGACCATCACACCACCACAGGTGTAGTGCGCAGCTGGTACAATCGGGATCGGCTCTTTGGTCATATCGATACCCAAGTCCATCAAACGTGTGTGGATCATTGGGAAGTGTGCAGTGATGAACTCTTCAGGCTTGTGGCTGATGTCGACGTACATGCAGTCTGCACCTAATCGCTTCATTTCGAAGTCGATTGCGCGAGCAACCACATCACGAGGTGCTAATTCACCACGCTCATCGAAGTCTTTCATGAAGCGTGTACCATCCGGGCGACGCAGATAAGCGCCTTCGCCACGAAGTGCTTCCGTTAGTAGGAAGTTGCGTGCTTCTGGGTGAAATAAGCAAGTCGGGTGGAATTGGTTGAACTCTAGGTTTGCTACACGACAACCTGCACGCCAAGCGATAGCAATGCCATCACCAGAAGAGACATCTGGGTTAGAAGTGTATTGGTACACTTTTGATGCGCCGCCAGTAGCAAGCACAACAAATTTAGCACGTACGGTTTCTACGTGTTCTTGGTTGCGGTTCCAGATGTAGGCACCGATTACCTTGTCTTTCGAGCCACCAACTTTATCTTCAGTGATCAAGTCCAGCGCATTGTGACGCTCGAAGATCTCGATATTCGGGTGATTCTTGACGTTATCTTGCAGTGAGGTTTGCATCGCCATGCCAGTTGCATCGGCAGCGTGCAGGATTCTGCGGTGGCTGTGTCCACCTTCACGAGTTAGGTGATACTTAGGTTGGCCATCAGTGCTGTTCTTATCTTTATCAAATGGAACACCGCCATCAATCAGCCATTGCACACACTCTTTCGCATTTTCAGCAATGAATTGAACTGTATCTTCTTCACATAACCCAGCCCCGGCAATTTGAGTATCTTCAACGTGAGACTCAATACTGTCCGACTCATCGAACACCGCAGCGATACCGCCTTGTGCGTAATACGTCGATCCTTCGCTGCGTGGTCCTTTGCTTAATACAATTACTTTTGCATGTTCTGCTACGCGTAAGGCTAATGACAAACCTGCCGCACCACTTCCTACCACTAATACATCACATTGATGTTCACGGTTTGCGTTCATAAACTTATTAAATCCCGGGCTATAGTCGAGTTGTCTACTCTCAATTGACTTTGTCTTGTTTTAGGAGTTGCGGTAAGACTGTTATAATCTCCTACAAGTCGTCCTAAAACGCCATGCAAAATCAAGATATAGACAGCTATCTAGAAATATTTAATTGCTCAATACCATTGCTTTTGCTCTAGTTTCCCCAATTTGATAGGGATAGCTATTTTTATTACATCACATTGTGAAACAATAATGGCAAATAATTTTAAGAAAGTTGGAACTTTCGGTATTTGGCTTAGTCACAATAGTGCTCTTGTAGACGGTGGTGTCAATACTACATTTCGCATAATTAATACCCATATCTGCGAAGGTGAGGGTTATAACAATAGGAGTACCCGCTCGAATGAACGAGCAGCTAACCGATCAAGTGTTGATTGAGCGAGTTCAGAGTGGAGATAAGCAAGCATTTAACTTACTAGTGGTTAAGTATCAAAACAAAGTTTGTAACCTTATCTCTCGATACGTGAATAATTCCGGTGATGTACCTGATGTAGCACAAGAAGCTTTTATCAAAGCTTATCGCGCGATACCTAATTTTCGTGGCGAGAGTGCCTTCTATACATGGTTGTACCGAATTGCCGTGAACACTGCAAAGAATCATATCGTTGCCCAGGGACGTAGACCGCCCGCAACGGATGTAGATGCAGAAGATGCTGAATATTACGAAACAGGCAGCGCGTTAAAAGAAATATCGAACCCTGAGAACTTAACGCTGTCAAAAGAATTGAAACAAGTCGTTTTTGGAGCGATTGAAGCGCTGCCAGAAGACTTAAAAACTGCAATGACGCTGCGTGAGCTTGAAGGTTTGAGCTACGAAGAGATTGCAGAAGTAATGGATTGCCCTGTAGGAACCGTACGTTCGCGTATCTTCCGAGCTCGTGAAGCGGTGGAAAAGAAAATTAAACCTCTTTTGCAACGCTAGAACTTGTAATAATTATGGTGAAAATAATGGCTGATAAAGAAAAGCTTTCGGCACTCATGGATGGTGAAACGATCGATAAAGCTCTCATTGTAGATCTAGAATCTGATCAAGAAAGCATGAATACCTGGCAGAGTTACCACTTAATTGGTGACGTTATGCGTGGGGATGCGCCAGAAACTAAAAATTGGAACATTGCGGATAGTGTGGCTGCAGCGCTTGAAGATGAGCCTGCACACAGTGCAATGCCAAACCTGCACCAAGTTAATGTTGAACCTACTGTTGCTCCAATTGAAGAGCAACCAAAACCTCAACAAGCGAAGCGACAGCTTCCTGCGTGGTTACAACAGTTTGGACAAGTTGCTGTAGCAGCGTGTGTTTCTTTAGCGGTTGTATTAGGTGTTCAACAATATGGTGGCAGCGACCCTGCGGCACCAGAACAGCTACCTGTACTACAGACGATTCCATTTGCGGGATCCGCTGAGCCAGTAAGCTTAACCCGCGAGTCGGTAGAGAGACCTGCATCTGAAGCAAACTTGCAAGAGCAGCGTAAACGCGTTCATGCAATGCTAGAAGATTATGAGCTACAACTAAGATTAAACAGTGATGCGTCGCCTATGGAAGATGCACATCTAGAATCGGACATTGAATGAAGAAAATCCTGGTCAGTGCACTGACACTGTTCAGCTTGATGTCTCCAACAGCCTTTGCAGAGGTAACAACTGCAAAGGCCTTGTTGCATCAAATGAACGAGGCCAGTCAGCATCTAAATTACGAACTCTCTTACATACTGATCAAGAAGAGCAGTATAGAACCTCTTGTTTATCGCCATGCGGTTAACGACGACCAACAACTCGCACACCTTGTTTACCTGAGTGGCCCCGTTCGTGAAGTGATTCGTCGCGGTAACGAAGTGAGCTATATCGAGCCGGGCACAGAGCCTTTCACTATCCAGTCAGGCAGCATGGTTGCGCCTGTTATTCCGATGATTAATCGAGATATCGAATCCCTGAATCAGTACTACGACTTTGTAAAAGTTGGGCGCTCTCGTGAAGCGGGCAGCACTACTCAAGTGTTACGCGTAGTGCCAAAAGATGGCCTTCGTTATTCTTACGTGGTTTGGGTAGACGAGAAAACCAGTCTTCCTTTACGTGCCGACCTATTAGACCGTGATGGTGAAATACTGGAACAGTACCGAACTGTCTCTTATGTCGTGAACGATAAAATAGCTGAAGCTATGGGTGGCTTAAACCAAGCGCAACTGCCTAAGGTTTTATCATTACCTGAAGGTTTGGTGAGTGAGACCGACTGGCAAGCTTCATGGGTGCCAGAAGGGTTTAAGTCAAAAGAATTGAGCCGTTACCAGATGGCTGCGACCGATAAAATGGTTGAGAGTCAGCTTTTCAGCGATGGATTATTTAGCTTTTCTGTATATATCGCGGACAAAGACGAACACTCATTGAAAGGCCAGTTGGTCCGTCAAGGGCGCAGAACCTTGCACAGCTTAGTGATTGGTGACAGAGAAGTGTCTGTCGTAGGGGATATCCCGCCAGCCACTGCCAAGCGTATCGCTCAATCTGTTACTTTCAATAATCAGGTGTCAGCGCAATGATGACCGCGCTGGCTACCGTTAGCTCAGTTGAACAAAAAGGTAAGCAATACTTTGTTCAACTGAGCTGCGAACAACAAACCAGTTGCAGCAGCTGCTCTTCACAAAAAAGCTGCGGTACTGGTATTGTCACCAAAGCGGTTGGCAACAAATCCGTGTTTTGGCAATTAAAAACCAAAAGCCTTGTGAAAGCGGGTCAGATTGTAGAAATCGGCTTTCCTGAAAAAAGCTTACTTCAGTCTGCGGCTATTGTTTACCTCATCCCACTTTTCATGTTGATGATTGGTGCTGGCATTGGACAACTCTTGTTACAACCCTTACGTCAAGGGGGCGAGGGGATTGTTATACTGAGCGCAGCCCTATTTACAGCTGGTGGTATTGCTTTAGCGAAGCGACTCGCTAAACCGATGGAAGACAAATCCAAGCAAGAAGTCGTATTGATTCGAATCCTCGGTGAGCCGCTCGTCTAATTTATGATGCGTCTTGCTGTTAAATTGGGTAGAATCTGCCAACTTGATTGAAATGCCGCCACCGTTAGCTATTTTTAAATAGTTTTGCGGCTTTCTTACCGTCCTAATTTAAAGAGTTTGTCACAGCAAATTATGAAGCACATTCGTAACTTTTCGATTATCGCCCACATCGACCATGGTAAGTCGACCCTATCTGACCGTCTAATCCAAGTTTGTGGAGGATTAAGCGATCGTGAAATGGCTGCACAAGTCCTTGATTCGATGGATCTTGAGCGTGAACGTGGCATCACCATCAAATCTCAGAGTGTGACACTAAACTACACCGCAAAAGATGGTGAAACTTACCAACTTAACTTCATCGATACTCCGGGACACGTTGACTTCGCATACGAAGTATCACGTTCTCTTGCGGCTTGTGAAGGCGCACTATTGGTTGTCGATGCTGGTCAAGGTGTAGAAGCTCAGACTCTAGCAAACTGTTATACAGCGATCGAAATGGATCTGGAAGTTGTGCCAATCCTAAACAAGATTGACCTTCCAGCTGCTGATCCAGAGCGCGTATCTGAAGAGATCGAAGAGATCGTAGGTATCGACGCGATGGAAGCAACGCGTTGTTCTGCAAAAACAGGTATCGGTGTAGACGATGTTCTAGAAAACATTGTTTCAGCAATTCCTGCTCCAGAAGGCGATCCTGAAGCGCCACTACAAGCGCTAATCATCGACTCTTGGTTCGATAACTACCTTGGTGTTGTTTCTCTTGTTCGTATCAAGAACGGTTCTCTGAAGAAGAACGACAAGATCAAAGTAATGAGCACCGGCCAAGTTTGGGGTGTAGACCGTTTAGGTATCTTCACGCCTAAGCAAATCGATACTACTGAGCTAAACACTGGTGAAGTAGGTTGGGTTGTTTGTGGTATCAAAGACATCCTAGGTGCACCGGTTGGTGATACGCTAACACTGGCTAAAAACGGCTGTGAAAAAGCGCTACCTGGCTTTAAGAAAGTAAAACCACAGGTATACGCGGGTCTGTTCCCAGTATCATCTGATGATTACGAAAACTTCCGTGATGCACTAGGTAAACTAAGCCTGAACGATGCTTCTCTTTTCTACGAACCAGAGAACTCTGCAGCACTTGGTTTCGGTTTCCGTTGTGGTTTCTTGGGTATGCTTCACATGGAGATCATCCAAGAACGTCTAGAGCGTGAATACGACCTAGACCTAATCACAACTGCACCAACCGTAGTATACGAAGTTGAAAAAACAGACGGCACTCAACTGTATGTTGATAGCCCAGCTAAGCTGCCTGCTATCAATGATATCAACGAGATTCGTGAGCCGATTGCACGCTGTAATATCTTAGTACCTTCTGACTACTTAGGTAACGTAATCACACTGTGTGTTGAGAAGCGTGGTGTTCAGGTTGATATGATTTATCACGGTAACCAAGTAGCGGTTGTATACGATATTCCAATGGCTGAAGTAGTACTGGACTTCTTCGACCGTCTGAAATCAACGTCTCGTGGTTACGCATCACTGGATTACAACTTCCAACGTTTTGAAGCATCAAACATGGTTCGTGTAGACGTACTTCTAAACGGTGACACGGTTGATGCACTTGCGATGATTACACACAAAGATCAATCGCAAACTCGTGGTCGTCAGCTGGTAGAGAAGATGAAAGAGTTCATTCCTCGTCAAATGTTTGATATCGCGATTCAAGCGGCTATCGGTAACCACATCATCGCTCGTTCTACAGTTAAGCAACTGCGTAAGAACGTAATCGCGAAATGTTACGGTGGTGACGTGAGTCGTAAGAAGAAGCTTCTGAAGAAACAGAAAGAAGGTAAGAAGCGTATGAAGCAGATCGGTAACGTAGAGCTGCCTCAAGAAGCATTCTTAGCAATTCTTCACGTTGGCAAAGACTAGGCTTATCCAACGATAAACGAATAATTGAAAGTGAAAGGGTAGCTCGCTATTCTTTCACTTTCGTTATTTTTAAAGAAATGAAATTTAAGGGATATCAATGGCTAACAAATTTTCGCTCTTTTTAGTGCTCTTAACTCTAGTGACCGGCATTGTATGGGCATTGGAAAAGTTTGTGTGGGCGAAGAAACGCCAGCAGAAGCTTGCTGATGTGGAAGCACAAACCAATGGCCTAGACGCTGAAACCAGCGCAAAAGTTACGGCTCAGCCTTGGTGGGTTGAGAACAGTGTGTCCATTTTCCCGGTAATTGCATTTGTTTTGATCTTGCGTTCATTTATTTATGAACCGTTTCAAATCCCATCTGGTTCGATGATGCCTACGCTTTTGGTTGGTGATTTCATCTTGGTAGAGAAGTACGCTTACGGTCTTAAAGACCCAGTATGGCGCGCTCAATTAGTTGAAACTGGCAAGCCAGAACGTGGTGACGTTATGGTATTCAAGTATCCACCAACCCCAAGCATCGATTACATCAAGCGTGTTGTCGGTTTGCCAGGTGATACTATTCGTTACAGCAGTCGTAAAGAAATCTGTATCCAAGCGAAAGGTACAAGTAGCTGTAAACCTGTGAAACTAAGTCACGTAGAAGAGAGCCAATTTATTCAAGACGGTGTGCCTCTGATTCAGCTGAATGAACAGCTTGGAGACGTAGAGCACCAAATCTTAGTTAACCCACTGCGTCGTGATCGTGTGCATGCATATCAACCTCGCAACGGTGTTAACGAATGGGTTGTTCCAGCAGGCCATTACTTTGTGATGGGGGATAACCGTGACAATAGTTCTGATAGCCGTTACTGGGGCTTCGTCCCTGAAGCAAACCTTGTTGGTAAGGCCGTTGCTATTTGGATCAGTTTCGAATTCGAACGTGGTTCCGACAGTGTACTTCCAACATGGATTCCTACTGGTGTGCGTTTTAATCGCATCGGTGGGATTCATTAATCGATCAATTAACACATCGAGAGAGCATGAATTCTCCAATTGATAAACTAGAAAGAAAGATTGGCTATCAGTTTAATGATGCCGATCTTATCCACTTGGCGCTGACTCACCGCAGCGCCGCTGGTAAACATAACGAACGTCTTGAGTTTCTGGGCGATTCAATTTTAAGTTTTGTTATCGCTGATGATCTATATCATCGTTTTCCTAAGGTAAACGAAGGTGATATGAGCCGCATGCGCGCAACATTAGTACGTGGTCATACATTAGCAGAACTAGGTCGTGAATTTGAACTAGGAGATTACTTAAAATTAGGTCCAGGTGAGTTGAAGAGTGGCGGTTTCCGTCGTGATTCTATTCTAGCGGATGCTGTTGAAGCGATCATCGGTGCTATCTATTTAGATAGTGATACCGAGACGGTTCGCGGCATTATTTTAAGCTGGTACCAATCTCGCCTAGAAGCTATTCAGCCAGGAGTATCTCAAAAAGACCCGAAAACTCGTCTTCAAGAGTTCTTACAAGGTCGAAGAAATCCTCTACCTGTCTACACAGTGACTAATATTAAAGGTGAAGCACACAACCAAGAGTTTACGGTTGAGTGTGAAGTGGCAGGTGTGGATAAACCTGTTATCGGTAAAGGCACTAGCCGCCGCAAGGCAGAACAAGCGGCTGCTGAAACAGCATTAGAGCAACTAAGCAATGTCTGATAACAACCAAGAATTCGATATCGATGCATTCTTTTCATCTGATAGCAAACAACCGAGCCTACCGGAAAACCAACACTGTGGCTTCATCGCTATTGTGGGGCGCCCAAACGTAGGTAAGTCGACGCTTCTGAACCATATTCTGGGACAGAAGATTTCTATTACATCACGTAAACCACAGACGACACGTCACCGTATTATGGGCGTGGAAACTGAAGGTGATTACCAAGCGATCTTCGTAGATACTCCTGGACTTCATATTGAAGAAAAGCGTGCTATCAACCGCTTGATGAACCGTGCAGCAAACAGCTCGCTGAGTGACGTGAACCTAGTATTCTTCCTTGTTGACGGTACTCACTGGACTGAAGACGATGAAATGGTTCTGAATAAGCTGAAGAAGACTGACTTCCCAGTTGTACTTTGTATTAACAAAGTAGATAACGTTCAAGACCGTACTAACGTGATGCAGCACATGATGGAAGTCTCGAAGAAGATGGACTTCATTGATGTTGTGCCAATCTCGGCGAAGCAAGGTAAGAACATTGATGTGCTGCGCAAGCACGTACGTGAACACTTACCTAAAGCGACGCACCACTTCCCAGAAGAGTATGTGACGGATCGCTCGCAGCGTTTTATGGCGTCTGAAATTATCCGCGAAAAGCTGATGCGCTTTACGGGTGATGAACTACCTTACTCGGTAACGGTTGAGATCGAACGTTTCGACTACAACCCAGATAACGATGGTTTCCACATCAACGCACTGATTCTTGTTGAACGTACCGGTCAGAAGAAAATGGTGATAGGTAAAGCAGGCGAGAAGATCAAAACGATTGGTCGCGAAGCACGTATCGATATGGAAGAGCTATTCGTCCGTAAGGTTTACCTAGAAACTTGGGTTAAAGTTAAATCTGGTTGGGCTGATGATGAGCGTGCACTTCGTTCACTAGGCTACATCGACGATCTATAATCTATATTGAACTTCACCTTCCTTACCGGGATGTGGAATCAAAATAGTGAGTTGAAGAGAGAGTGCGAACTCTCTCTTTTTGTATCTGCAAGAAGGATGAATCATTGAGCGAAGGGTTACAGCGATGCTTTGTATTGCACCGTAGGCCATATAGCGAGTCGAGCTTGATACTGGATATTTTCAGTGAAGAGTTTGGCCGTGTAACGTTGATGTCGAAAGGTGCTCGTAGTAAACGTTCCAACTTAAAAGGAGCGTTGCAGCCTTTTACGCCTCTATTGCTCAAGTGGTCGGGGAACAGCTCAATGAAAACACTGCGCCAAGCTGAGCCTATCAGTTTAGGTTTGCCTCTCACTGGTATTAACCTCTACTCCGCAATGTATGTGAATGAGCTGATTGGAAGAGTCCTGATGGCTGAAGTGCCAATGCCTGCTCTTTTTCACGACTATCTTCATGCTTTAACAGAGCTGGCGCATAATGAAAATCCAGAGCCAGCACTACGTCGCTTTGAGTTGGCACTGCTATCCGCTATGGGTTATGGCGTCGACTTTTTACACTGCGCAGGTACCGGCGAACCGATTGATCCAACAATGACTTATCGCTATCGGGAGCAGAAAGGTTTCATTGCTTCAGTGCGACGAGACAACCTGACTTTTATGGGCGATGAACTTATTGCGATCAGCGAACGTAGGTTTATCACTAAAGAGCAGTTAAAAGCGGCAAAACGCTTTACACGCATAGCCTTAAAGCCGTATCTTGGCGGCAAACCATTAAAAAGTAGAGAACTGTTTTTGCCAAGAGCAGGTCTTTCTAGAGCACGGAGTATTGGAAAATGAGCTCAATCCTTTTAGGCGTTAATATCGACCATATTGCAACACTACGTAATGCACGTGGTACTAAATACCCAGATCCAGTACACGCAGCTGAAATTGCTGAGCGCGCTGGCGCTGACGGAATCACTATTCACCTGCGTGAAGACCGCCGTCACATCGTAGATCGCGATGTACGTATTCTGGCAGAAACTATCCAAACTCGCATGAACTTAGAAATGGCAGTGACGGATGAGATGGTTCAGATTGCACTTGATACAAAGCCTGAGTTTGTTTGTCTTGTTCCTGAAAAGCGTGAAGAGTTAACTACTGAAGGTGGCTTGGACGTGGTTGGTCAGCTTGAGAAAGTAAAAGCGGCTACGCAAAAGTTGTCTGCAGCAGGCATTAAAGTGTCGTTGTTTATTGATGCTGACCGCGAACAGATTGATGCAGCAAAAGCGTGTGGCGCACCCTTCATTGAACTTCACACGGGTCACTACGCTGACGCGAAAACAGAAGAAGACCAACAAGACGAGCTGAAAAAGATCGCGGCTGGCGCAAGCTACGCAGACGATTTAGGTATTACGGTGAATGCTGGTCACGGTCTGACGTACCACAATGTGGCGCCAATTGCGGCACTGCCAGAAATCTACGAGCTAAACATCGGTCACTCAATTATGGGACGTGCTGTCTTTGATGGTTTGAACAAAGCCGTAGCTGACATGAAAGCTGTAATGGAAAACGCTCGTAACAACATTTAGTTTGTTAAATATCTAGTTTGTTAAGTGGCATCATCAAAAAGTAGTTAAAGGGTATTCATGGCTGTTGTAGGGCTTGGGACAGATATTGCGGAAATTGAACGTGTTGAAAAAGCATTGTCACGCAGTGGTGAGGCATTTGCTCAGCGTATTCTGACGGATTCTGAATTTGGAGTGTTTCAACAGCTAAAGCAAAAAGGTCGTTATCTCGCTAAGCGCTTTGCAGCTAAAGAAGCTGCATCAAAAGCGCTGGGTACAGGCATCGCACTGGGTGTTACTTTTCATGACTTCGAAATCTCGAACGATGAGCATGGCAAGCCAGTGCTGAACTTGCACAATAAAGCTCGAGAAATCGCACAAGCGAGAGGCACAACTTCGATTCACCTGACTATTTCAGATGAGCGTCATTATGCGGTAGCGACAGTACTCTTTGAGTCGTAATTGGCTAGCTAACCCTGATGTTCGCCTGCTGCTAAGCAAATAGAACCAATAAAAAAGCAGAGCTTTTAAGCTCTGCTTTTTTATTGCCTTGAATTGGAGGCTAAGTCGACTTAATCACTGGTTGGTTTTAAGTAGTGAATAGCGGTCGCTTGTACCTTATCGAGTTCGTCTTGAAGCTCAAAGAGTTCTGGCTCGATATCTTCAATTGAAGTACCTGATCGCAGCTCTTTCTCTATCGTGGCACAGACTGATTTAAGCCTTGGTACGCCACTGTATGAGCTGCTGCCATGCATCTTGTGGATGATGTGTATCAGCTGATCCACAGGGTAGTCCGTGTCTTCGATCGCTTTCTCGGCAGCGTCATACACCTCAGGGATAAAGTCGACCAGCATTTGCAGCATATCTCGTGCGAGGTCTTCTTTGTTAGCGGCCTGCTTCATCGCAGCTTGCCAATCAATGATGATGTTCTTGTGCACGCTCACGTTACTCTCAGACACCTGGCTGTTGTCGACCTCGGCTGAGACTGCGGGGTGATCTGGATTTATCTTTTCGATGTGCTCAACCTCAGAGGTTGGGCTCCAATGAATCAATACTTGCTGTAACACATGCTCTTCAATTGGTTTGGTCAGGTAGTCATCCATGCCAGCTTCTAGCAGCCTATCGCGCTCGCCTGTCATGGCGTGTGCGGTAACAGCAATCACAGGTGTGTTGGCGTTGTTGGTGAGCTTCTTGATGTTCTGACAAGCGGTGACACCATCCATTTGTGGCATCTGTATATCCATGAAGATGATATCAAACTGAGTCTCAGTAGCTTTGTCGATAGCCTGCTGACCACTGGTACAGCTAATGACGGTTTCCACGCGTTCTTTGAGTAGCGCGGTGATAAGTTTCAGGTTAGCTGGGTTATCATCTACAGCCATTACAGTCAGTGGCAGCTTCTCTTCGGAATGGGTTTCAATTGCTGGTGCAATCAAGGTTGGCGCTTGATTGGACACCAGAGTTTGCAGAAGCTTCTTACGAGAAAGAGGTTTGGTGATGCATTGAACATCGACTTCTTTCATCAATTGTTCACCAAGTGCGAGCTCAGTACTCGGTGTACCAATGATCACGTTCTGAGCAATCTTCTTCGCGCCAATTGCCCAACCGCTGACTGTATCAAACTGATAGTCTTGGTTGGCTGCGAGGTTTAGCAGTACGTAGTCGTACGAAGTCGACTCGTCAGGCATCACCGAACGATAGGTAACGACTAAGCCTTCTTGGGTCAGGATTTGTTGAGTAATCGAAGCCGCTTGCATGTTTGGCTCGATAAGCAGTAGTTGCTTGTCTTGCAGACATTGAGTCTCAATTAGCTCTGTCATCGGTATATCAGTGGTTGATAGCCTTAGCGTAAACCAGAAAGTGGAACCTTGGTGTAGGCGGCTGGTTAGGCTGATCTCACCGCCCATTTGGCTCACAAGTTTCTGAGTGATAACCAGACCTAGGCCTGTACCACCGTAGCGACGAGAGATACTTGCATCTGCTTGACTGAAGGCTTGGAATAGTTGTGCTTGCTGACGCTCAGAGATACCAATACCCGTATCACGAACCATGAACTGTAGTTCGATGTTGTCTTCGCTTTGTGAACGTAATTCGACGCTAATATCGATGTTACCACGTTCGGTAAACTTGATTGAGTTACCCACTAGGTTAGTCAGGATTTGTTGGATACGCAGTGGATCGCCAACAACGCCTGCTGGTACTTTCGGATCAATCTTAAGCGTAAGCTCTAGACCTTTCTCATGAGCGTTGGTCGCTTGAAGGTTCACCACCTCTTCTAAGCTTGCTTGGAATTCAAATGGTATGTTTTCTAGCGCCAGTTTGCCGGCTTCAAGTTTCGAGAAGTCCAAGATATCGTTGATGATGCTGAGCAGGTTGTTCGCAGAGCGTTCAATGGTCTGTAGGTAATCCGTTTGACTGTTCGATAAATGTGTTTTAAGCATCTGGCGAGTAAAGCCAATCACACCGTTGAGCGGTGTTCTTAGTTCGTGAGACATGTTTGCCAAGAACTCAGACTTAACACGTGCCGCTTCTTGTGCACGTTTTTTCGCGATGTCTAACTCAACGTTTTGAATCTCTAGCTGCTCAAGAGTTTCACGCAGATCCGAAGTAGCTTGGTCGATACTGTGCTGCATCTCGACGTGATATTCCGACAGCGATACCGCCATCGCGTTGATACCGTTTTTCAGCGAGTCCAACTCACCGTGCATTTTGCCTTCGATACGGACGTCTAAGTGACCACGACGAATTCGGTCCACCATATTCTTCATGTGCGTGATCGGTTGAGTTACATCGTGCATCAAGCGGAAAGCAAAAACACCAGAAAGCCCCAGTCCAAGTATCAACACCAAGAAGGCAGAGAAGACTTCTTGGTATTGCTGCAAACGAAGTGAAGAAAGGTCCAACTCAATCGCAATATAACCAATCGCTTGGTTGGCTTGAGACTGGCCGTTAGCCGAGCTGATGTACTGGCCTTCTGCAATGATTGGGGTTCGAAGAATCAGCGTGTTATCGAGTAGGTCAGAAGAGCTCAAATGCGGAATCGGTTTATCTTTTGGGTAAGTTAGGCTTTCGAAATCAGGGTGAAAGTTTGAGGTTACAAACAATTCATGACGATCATCGAACACCGCGATACTACGTACCAGCTTAGAGTTCTTTCGATGTGCATAGCTGATTAGCTGACGAACAGACTCTCGACTTTCGAGTTGCATTCCAGATTCACTCGCAATTGCCAGTGGCTCAATGATGCTAGTACCTGTGTTGACCACCTGACCTTCAAGGTCTTGATAGCGGTTAAATGAGAAAAATGCACTCAATAGCAGCCCAATAATCAGGGTTGGAGCTAGAGTTAAGGTAATTACACGGGCTCTTAAGCCATATCTGGTCATGTTCTTTAATTACATCGAGGTCTGGATATGGGAAAATAACGCACACAATGGCGGTTAAGTGAACGGTAAGCTTAATCAAAGCCGTGACGTTCGACAATGATTCCAAGACAGAATAGTGAGTCCTGGATACCAATTACTTATTAAAAGATACATTAGGCACAAGCAATGGCACGTTTTTTCCAACCCAAAAAGAAAACTCAACTCGAGACCAAGCATCAATCGGTTTTGGTTGAACGAATGGATCACAATGGCGCTGGCATCGCTTATCAGAAAAACAAACCGGTTTTCATTGATGGCGCATTGCCCGGTGAACAGGTGGTTATTCAGCTTACTGAGAGTAAAAGTAAGTTTGCACGCGCGAAACTCATCAAATTGCTGAAGCCAAGCGAGCAACGTCTAAAGCCTTTTTGTAAACACTTTAATCAGTGTGGCGGTTGTCATCTTCAGCACCTTGGTTATCAGTCTCAGGTAGAGCACAAGACACAATCTCTTACGCACTTGATGAACCCATATAAGACAGATGAGACAGAGATGGCTCAACCGATTGTTGGTGATGAAATGGGTTATCGTCGTCGTGCGCGTATCAGCTTGTTTGTTGATAAGAAAACGCACAAGCTTCAGTTCGGTTTTCGTAAGAAGCAGAGCAAGCAGATAGAAAACATTACAGATTGTGCCGTGCTTGATCCTCGCCTAAATGTATTGCTGCCAAAGGTGAAAAATTTACTCAATACTTTCAGCAACCTTACGTCTTTAGGACACGTTGAATTGGTATTGGGTGATACTGGCCCGGTAATGGTGCTACGCCACCTAAAGCCTTTGATTGAAAAAGATGAGCAAGCATTGATTGCGTTGGCGAAAGAAGAAGGTGCGATACTGTACTCAATGCCAGAGACAGACAAGTTGGTCCGCCTGATTGGTGATGCGCCTAGCTACAGCGAAACGGGCGTTACCTTACCTTTTGAGCCAAACCACTTCATTCAAGTGAACCAGAAGGTCAACCAGCAGATGGTGGCTCAAGCTATTGAATGGTTAGAACCTAAAGCGGATGAGCGAGTACTGGACCTGTTTTGTGGCTTAGGTAACTTCAGTCTACCTATCGCTCAACAGTCGGCGTTTGTGGTTGGGGTTGAAGGTGTCGATGAGATGGTTCAGCAAGCCACATCGAATGCCAAATTGAATCAGTTGAGTAACACCGAATTTTACCAAGCGAACCTTGAAGAAGACCTATTTGTACAAGCTTGGGCGAAAGAGAAATTTGATAAAATCTTACTGGACCCAGCTCGTGCTGGAGCGAGTGGTGTTGTTGATCAAATTTCAGCATTAGGAGCGAAGCGTGTGGTTTATGTTTCGTGTAATCCTGCTACTCTAGCTAGAGATTCAGAGAGCTTAGAAAGGCAAGGCTACCAATTAGCCAAACTTGGTATGTTGGATATGTTCCCACACACCAGCCATCTCGAATCGATGGCTCTCTTTATTAAGGCTTAAAGGCCCGTAAATAAGGCTGAAAAATGAATGACAAAGGCGCAGAGATACTTGCGCTGATATCAATATGGTCGAACTAACTTGGAACCAGTTAGTCATATTGAATTGGGTATAAAACAGAATAACTAGGAAGGCACGATGGTTGCGGTACGAAGCGCACATTTAAACCCAAGCGAACAGTTTGAGCTAGAAAGTTGGATTGCGTCATTAAAGCAAGATGTAAAAACCTCGAATAAACTGAACAAAGTTTATCGTCACTGTGAAGAGCTATTAAAAGATCACGAGCAAGCATCACTCTTGCTATGGCGTGGACGTGAGATGATTGAAATCTTGGTCACGCTGTCGATGGATCGTGCAACATTAGTCGCTGCACAACTCTTCCCAGTGGTATCAAGTGGCGTGTTTGAGCGCGAAGCCTTCGAAGAAAGCTACGGCAAAGAAATTGTTAAGCTGATTGATGGCGTTGAAGAAATGGCGGCCTTGGGCCAGCTAAACGTAACCCTTGAAGGCAGTGCTGCCTCGGGTCAAGTCGATAACGTTCGACGCATGCTATTGGCCATGGTTGACGACTTCCGCTGCGTAGTTATCAAACTTGCAGAGCGAATTTGTAACCTCATCGAGGTGAAAAAGGCCCCTGATGCAGTGCGCCGATCGGCAGCAAAAGAGTGTTCTAACATCTACGCACCACTGGCCAACCGTTTAGGTATCGGTCAACTTAAGTGGGAAATCGAAGATTACGCCTTCCGCTACCAACAGCCAGACACTTATAAGCAAATTGCCAAACAGTTGTCTGAGCGCCGTATCGTTCGCGAACAATACATCACAGACTTCGTTGATGACTTAACTGCAGAAATGCAGCGTTCAAATATCAATGCTGAAGTGAGTGGTCGACCAAAACACATCTACAGTATCTGGCGCAAAATGCAGAAGAAAGGCTTGGCCTTTGATGAGCTTTTTGACGTGCGAGCGGTACGTATCATCGCTGACCAGCTACAAGACTGCTACGCTGGTCTTGGGGTAGTACACACCAAATACAAACACCTACCGAGCGAATTTGATGACTACGTGGCGAACCCTAAGCCAAATGGTTACCAGTCGATTCATACCGTAGTCCTTGGTCCTGAAGGCAAGACTATTGAGATTCAGATCCGTACTAAGCAGATGCACGAAGACTCAGAGCTCGGCGTTGCGGCGCACTGGAAGTATAAAGAAGGCTCTTCTGGTGGTCGTAGTGGCTACGATGAGAAAATCACTTGGCTGCGTAAACTTATCGACTGGCAAGAAGAGATGTCGGACTCTGGCGAGATGCTGGATGAAGTGCGTAGCCAAGTCTTCGATGACCGTGTATACGCATTTACTCCACGGGGTGATGTGGTCGACTTACCGATGGGCGCAACCCCGTTGGATTTCGCTTACCACATCCACTCGATGGTCGGACACCGCTGTATCGGTGCCAAAGTAGCTGGCCGTATCGTACCGTTCACTCATAAACTATCGATGGGCGACCAAGTTGAGATCATCACGCAGAAAGAGCCGAACCCATCTCGTGACTGGCTAAACCCAACTACAGGTTTTGTTCACTCTGGTCGTGCTCGAGCAAAGATTAACGCTTGGTTCCGCGCGCAGAGCCGTGAGAAAAACCTAGAAGCGGGTCGTGACATCCTGGAAGTTGAGCTAGCGAAAGTAGGCGCAACCCTAAAAGATGCTGATCAATACGCACTAAGACGCTTTAACGTGAATACGCCAGATGAGCTTTATGCAGGCATTGGTAGTGGCGACTTACGTATTAACCAAGTGGTTAATCACATCAATGCTTTAGTCAACAAGCCAACGGCGGAAGAAGAAGACAAGAAAGCGCTAGAGAAGCTGCTTGAGTCGGAAAGTAAGCCAGCACAGCAGAGCCGTCCTAAGAAAGACGCAGTGGTAGTAGAAGGCGTTGATAATCTAATGACGCACCTTGCTCGCTGTTGTCAGCCGATTCCTGGTGATGTGATTAAAGGTTACATCACTCAAGGTCGTGGTATCTCGGTTCACCGTGCTGACTGTGAACAGTTGAGTGAACTAAGCCTGCACGCACCAGAACGTATCATTGATACAGTTTGGGGTAATGGCTTTGTCGGTTCTTACATCCTAACGCTGCGTGTTGAAGCACTAGAGCGTAATGGCTTGCTAAAAGACATCACCTCACTGTTCTCGAACGAGAAGATCAGCGTGACGACAATGAAGAGCCGTATCGACTACAAACGTCAGCTATCGGTAATGGACTTCGACTTGGAAGTGACTAATATTGAGATTCTGAGTCGAGTGACGAGCCGAGTCGAACAAATTAAAGATGTAATGAGCGTCAAGAGACTGGGATGATACTTAGTATCATTCTCGTCATTCCTTACAGTGCGGGACGAACGTGATAGGGAATCTCGCCAAGCGGTTTGAGATCACCAACTCACTCATTCTTCACTCTTGGGGATGACGAATAAAGATAAAGGTGAGTGGTTTTGGCTGCTCACCTTTTTTAGTTTTAGAAGACGTTATAAATTTAAAAATCAAAGACAGTAATAGGAAGACAATGATGAATCACCCGATTGAACAACTTGAACAGATCATGACTAAGCTGCGCGATCCTGAAGGTGGCTGTCCTTGGGATTTAAAACAAAATTTTGAAACAATTGTTCCGTATACCATTGAAGAAACCTATGAGGTCGTGGATGCGATCCACAACAAAGACTGGTCGAATCTGCAAGAAGAGCTTGGCGATTTATTGTTTCAGGTGATTTTTTACAGCCAGTTGGCGAAAGAGCAGGGGCTGTTTGAGTTTTCTGATGTGGTTGATGGCATCAATGAGAAGCTAACACGCCGTCACCCTCATGTGTTTTCGGATGCCGAGTTTGCTAGCGACGAAGAAATCAATGCGAACTGGGAAGCGGAAAAAGCGAAAGAAAAGGCACAAGCAGGCAAAACTCAAGAAAGTATTCTAGACTCAATACCAAACTCTCTACCTGCGCTTTCACGTGCTACAAAGATTCAAAAGCAGGTAGCGAAATATGGCTTCGATTGGGACTCAATTGGCCCAGTTGCCAACAAGGTAATAGAGGAAGTGGATGAGGTACTGGAAGAGGCGCTTCAAGTGACACCAAACGAAGATTTAGTTGAAGAAGAGTTGGGTGATTTGCTGTTCGCAACGGTCAATTTGGTGCGGCATTTAGGCAAAAACCCAGAATCGGCGCTCAATAAGGCCAACTTGAAGTTTTCACGTCGCTTTAAAGGGGTGGAAGAAAAAGTGCGTCAACAAGATAAAAGTTTGACCGATTTTTCACTACAACAGCTTGATTCCATGTGGGATGAGGTAAAAGTAGCGGAGAAAAGATAACCAAAGCTTTTATCATGAATTGATTTGAAGCAAAAAATAAAAAATAGCAGTGTGATAGATTTCACGTTGTGGCGATAAGGGGCTTCTGGTATATTTTCATCCCGTCCAGAAGTAGTCCATTTCCCTCATTCAACCAATTTCAGGTTAAACATGACGACAAATTACATTTTTGTTACTGGCGGGGTTGTATCCTCTCTAGGTAAAGGTATTGCTGCAGCATCTCTTGCGGCTATTTTAGAAGCTCGTGGTCTTAAAGTGACTATGATGAAGCTTGACCCTTACATCAACGTTGATCCAGGCACTATGAGCCCGACTCAGCATGGTGAAGTGTTCGTTACGGAAGATGGCGCTGAAACAGACCTTGACCTTGGTCACTACGAGCGATTCATTCGCACCAAAATGACTAAGCGTAACAATTTCACTGCAGGTCGTGTTTACTCAGACGTACTAGCAAAAGAGCGTCGCGGTGATTACCTAGGTGCAACTATTCAGGTTATCCCACACATCACTAATTCTATCAAAGAGCGTGTTATTTCTGGCGCTGAAGGCCACGATATCGCGATCGTTGAAGTTGGTGGTACGGTTGGTGATATCGAATCTCTACCATTCATGGAAGCGATTCGTCAGCTAGCAGTAGAACTAGGCCGTGAGCGTGCAATGTTCATGCACCTAACGCTAGTACCTTACCTAGCAGCGGCGGGCGAAGTGAAAACTAAGCCGACTCAGCACTCTGTAAAAGAGCTACTGTCTATTGGTATTCAGCCTGACATCCTAGTTTGTCGTTCTGACCGCAACATTCCTTCGAATGAGCGTAAGAAAATTGCTCTGTTCTGTAATGTGCAAGAAAATGCAGTTATTTCTATGCGCGATGTTGACTCTATCTACAAGATCCCTCAGCTTATTAAAGCTCAAGGCACTGATGATCTTGTATGTAAGCGTTTCGGCATTACAGCCCCAGAAGCAGATCTGTCTGAGTGGGAACAAGTAATTTACGAAGAAGCTAACCCAACGGGTGAAGTGACGATTGGTATGGTTGGTAAGTACATTGAACTACCTGACGCATACAAATCAGTAAATGAAGCGCTAAAACACGCAGGCTTGAAAAACCGCCTAAGCGTTAATATTAAATACGTAGATTCACAAGATGTTGAGTCTCGTGGCGTAGAAATTCTAGAAGGCTTAGACGCAATTCTAGTACCAGGTGGCTTCGGTGACCGTGGTGTTGAAGGCAAGATTCTTGCTGCTCAATACGCACGTGAAAACAAAGTACCGTACCTAGGTATCTGTCTAGGCATGCAAGTAGCACTTATCGAGTACGCTCGAAATGTTGCGAAAATGGAAGGCGCACACTCTTCTGAGTTCTGTTCTGAAACTAAATACCCAGTTGTTGGCCTAATTACTGAGTGGGTAGACGGCGAAGGTAAAGTTGAAGAACGTACAGAGACATCGGATCTAGGCGGCACAATGCGTCTAGGTTCACAGCTTTGTCATCTAGCGAAAGGTACGAAAGCTTACGAACTATACGGTAGCGCGACGATCCATGAACGTCACCGTCACCGTTACGAAGTGAACAACAATCTTCGTCCGCAAATTGAAAAAGCGGGCCTAAAAGTATCGGGTCTATCTGCGGATAAGAAACTGGTTGAGGTTATTGAGAACCCGAACCACCCATGGTTCGTTGCAGCTCAATTCCACCCAGAGTTCACTTCAACACCTCGCGATGGTCACCCATTGTTTGCAGGCTTCGTTAAAGCAGCTGGTGAGTTCCAGCGCGGCGAGTTAGAGAAGTAAAAGGAATACAGGTAGCAGCGTAAGTTGTGCTGCTACCTTTAAATTTGACATTTATATATTCAACGAGAAGGAAACATTCAATGTCTAAGATCGTTAAAGTTCTAGGTCGTGAAATCATCGATTCACGTGGTAACCCAACTGTAGAAGCTGAAGTACACCTAGAAGGCGGTTTCGTAGGTATGGCTGCTGCTCCATCTGGAGCATCTACTGGTTCTCGCGAAGCTCTTGAGCTACGTGACGGCGACAAATCCCGTTTCCTAGGTAAAGGTGTTCTTAAAGCAATTGAAGCTGTAAACGGTCCAATCTCTGAAGCTCTAGTTGGTAAAGACGCTAAAGCTCAAGCTGACGTTGACCAAATCATGATCGACCTTGACGGTACTGAGAACAAATCTCAGTTCGGCGCGAACGCTATCCTAGCTGTTTCTCTAGCGAACGCTAAAGCTGCTGCTGCAGCTAAAGGCATGCCTCTATACGAGCACATTGCTGAGCTAAACGGTACTGCTGGTCAGTTCTCTATGCCTCTACCAATGATGAACATCATCAACGGTGGTGAGCACGCTGATAACAACGTTGACATCCAAGAGTTCATGATCCAACCAGTTGGTGCTAAGACTCTTAAAGAAGGTCTACGTATCGGTGCTGAAGTATTCCACAACCTAGCTAAAGTTCTTAAGTCTAAAGGCTACAGCACTGCAGTTGGTGATGAAGGTGGTTTCGCTCCTAACCTTAAGTCTAACGCTGAAGCTCTAGAAGTTATCGCAGAAGCTGTTGCAGCTGCTGGTTACGAACTAGGCAAAGATGTTACTCTAGCTATGGACTGTGCTGCATCTGAGTTCTTCGACAAAGAAGCTGGCATCTACAACATGAAAGGCGAAGGTAAGACTTTCTCTTCTGAAGAGTTCAACCACTACCTAGCTGAGCTAGCTAACCAATTCCCAATCGTATCTATCGAAGATGGTCTAGACGAGTCAGATTGGGCTGGCTTCAAGCACCAAACTGAACTGCTAGGTGACAAGCTTCAACTAGTAGGTGACGATCTATTCGTTACTAATACTAAGATTCTTGCTGAAGGTATCGAGAAAGGCGTAGCCAACTCTATCCTTATCAAGTTCAACCAAATCGGTTCTCTAACTGAGACTCTAGCTGCAATCAAGATGGCTAAAGACGCAGGTTACACAGCTGTAATTTCTCACCGTTCTGGCGAAACTGAAGACGCAACTATCGCTGACCTAGCGGTAGGTACTGCTGCAGGTCAAATCAAGACTGGTTCTATGAGCCGTTCTGACCGTGTTGCTAAGTACAACCAACTAATCCGTATCGAAGAAGCTCTAGGTTCTAAAGCTCCTTACAACGGTCTTAAAGAAGTTAAAGGTCAATAATCTCTCTGGTTTTTAAACCAAAGGAATTGTTAATCTAAGCTTTGTATGCCTCGCTAATGCGGGGCATTTTTTTGTTTGTAGAAAGTGGCGGGAAAAAGCTCCAGGCTCTAGAGTTCCTCCTGTTACATATCAAGTTCGTCATTCCCGAGACCAACGGAGGAGGGAGTCGGGAATCTCATCACTGGTTCCTAACGACAATAATTCCTCGACTTATTGATTCCCTGACACCACATATCTCGCACCAATAAGCTCATTATGGTATATATGTGCCTTATTCTAGTTCCTTCTTTTTCAACCGACGAAAGGTGTTATGCGAATTTTTGCTTTAGTACTGCTCATAGTGTTTGGCTGGCTACAACACACACTGTGGCTCGGTAAAAATGGTATCTCTGATTACTACGGTGTGAACAATGAAATCCAAGTTCAGCAGCAAGTTAACGAAAAATTAAAAGTTCGAAACGCTGAGATGTTTGCGGAAATCGAAGACCTACGCCAAGGCTTAGACGCGATAGAAGAACGCGCACGTCATGAGCTTGGCATGGTTAAAGAAGGCGAAACGTTTTATCGCATCATTGGTGAGGAATACCATTAATGTTGACTCAATCTCAAAGCGTGATTGCCGTTGTCCCAGCCGCGGGTGTGGGAAGCCGAATGAAGGCTGACCGTCCGAAGCAATATCTTAAGATCAATGGTAAAACGATTTTAGAGCATACCGTTGAGAAGCTACTCGCTCACCAACAAGTCTCTCAAATTGTCGTCGCAATCAGTGATGATGATCCATTCTACCCAGAGCTACCCCTGACTAAGAATCCGCAAGTGACTCGAGTTGCAGGTGGAAGTGAAAGGGCGGATTCCGTTCTTTCTGCTTTAGATTATATCGAGAAGCAACAGCTCGGTGATTGGGTGATGGTGCATGACGCAGCAAGACCTTGTGTTCAGCCAAGTGATATCGACAAGTTAATCTTGACGGCGATGAGCCATGATGTTGGGGCAATCTTAGCGGCCCCAGTGCGAGATACGATGAAGCGAGGCGCCCAAGGGCAAATTGATCATACTGTCGAGCGAGCCGATTTGTGGCACGCCCTCACACCACAAATGTTCAGAGCTGAACCTCTGTGGAATGTATTGAGCGAAGCGCTGCAACAAGGCGTTTCGATTACCGATGAAGCCTCTGCTTTTGAATGGAAAGGCTTCTCGCCCGCTTTAGTCGCCGGGCGTTCAGATAATTTTAAGATTACTCAGCCTGAAGATTTAGCGCTCGCTGAGTTCTATTTAAGTCAGAATAAGGAATAATGATGATTCGTATTGGCCATGGCTTTGATGTACATAAGTTTGGTGGTGAAGGCCCGGTAATTATCGGTGGTGTGAGCATTCCCTATGAACAAGGTCTTATCGCACACTCAGACGGTGATGTTGCCCTTCATGCCTTGTGTGACGCGCTATTAGGTGCGATCGCCGCAGGTGATATCGGTCGTCATTTCCCTGATACTGACGATGAGTGGAAAGGCGCGGATAGCCGTGAGCTATTGAAAGACGTGTACCGCCGAGTAAAAGAGCAAGGCTATGTGATTGGCAATGCCGATATTACTATCATGGCGCAAGCGCCTAAAATGGCGCCTCATATAAACTCTATGTGCCAAGCCATTGCACAAGATTTAGAAACCAGCATCAGCAATGTGAACGTAAAAGCAACGACAACAGAGCGTTTAGGCTTTACGGGTCGCAAAGAGGGCATCGCATGTGAAGCGGTGGTCCTAATTACCAAAAGTGCATAAGCACCAACACGAAAAGAACAGCATGTCAGATATTTTATCTTCATTGGCTTATCTAAACGGTAAACCAACTACGAAAGCAAAACTAAAAGCGAAAGCTGAACACTTTGTCGTTATCGAAGAGTTGGGTTTTGAGTTTACGGGTGAAGGCGAACACTTAATGGTGCGCATTCGTAAAACAGGTGAAAACACGAGTTTCGTAGCCAATGAGTTGGCTAAAGCCTGTGGCGTTAAGTCGAAAGACGTAAGTTGGGCTGGCTTGAAAGACCGTCACGCAGTGACCGAGCAGTGGTTGAGTGTACACCTACCTAAAGGTGAGCCTGACTTTTCAGCGTTCTTAGCACAGTACCCAAGCATCGAAATTCTTGCGACAGCGCGACACAACAAAAAGTTGCGTCCGGGTGATTTAATTGGCAACCAATTCGAGTTGACCTTGTCTGAAGTAACAGACTGCGATGATGTCGTAAAACGTTTAGAAAAAGTCGCTCAAGTGGGTGTACCAAACTACTTTGGTGCTCAGCGTTTTGGTAACGAAGGTAATAACTTGTCTGAAGCTCGTCGTTGGGGCCGTGATAATGTTCGTACTCGTAATCAGAACAAACGTAGCTTGTACCTCTCGGCTGCTCGTTCATGGATTTACAACCTAATCCTTTCTGACCGTATTGAACAAGATGTGTTTGCATCGGTATTGGTTGGCGATATCGTTGTTAAAGATGGCGCTCAACTAACGGTGACGGCTGACAACCTTGAAGCTGTAAGCCAAGATATTGCGAATGGTACTGCATTGGTGACGGTTGCTTTGGCCGGTGATAACGCTTTGCCAACGACTGATGAGTCTCAAGCTTTAGAGCAGAAACACCTTGATGCTGAACCGGATCTGATGGCTCTGATTCGTGGTAACCGTATGCGCCATGACCGCCGTGAAGCGTCTCTGAAACCTACTGATCTAACGTGGGAAGTGAGTGAAGATAATGTCACTCTGAAGTTCTCTCTTGATGCTGGCTGCTTTGCAACAGCTATCGTTCGTGAATTAGTCGAAGAAGTACACGTAGAGAGAAGCTACGAGCAGTAATGACTCTGCTTGGCACTAAGTGACTTAGTATCGTTATTTAAGTCACTTAGCACTGGAATATGAAGAAAGGATACAGAATGAAGATTTTACTCAGCAACGATGATGGTGTGCATGCTCAAGGTGTTCATGAGCTAGCAGATGAACTACGTGATCTTGCTGAAGTTATCATTGTAGCCCCTGACCGTAATCGTTCAGGCGCTTCAAATTCATTAACTTTAGAACAGCCTTTACGTGTTCAAGAGATTGCTGAAAATACCTATTCGGTACAGGGAACACCGACCGATTGTGTGCACTTCGCATTAAATGAACTGTTAAAGGACGATATGCCTGACCTAGTATTAACGGGCATTAACCATGGTGCAAATCTGGGTGATGACGTATTGTACTCAGGTACAGTCGCAGCAGCAATGGAAGGACACTTTATAGGTGTTCAATCGGTGGCATTTTCTCTGGTTGGTAAAAAACATTTTAAGACAGCGGCAGTGATTGCTCGTCGTATTGTCGAACACCATTTAGCAAAACCACTCCCAACCAACCGCCTGTTAAACGTCAATGTGCCGGATCTTCCTTTAGAAGATCTATCAGGGACTCAGGTTACTCGACTTGGCGCACGTCATCATGCCGAAGATATGATCAAGCAAAAAGACCCTCGTGGTCATGATATTTATTGGCTTGGTCCTCCAGGTAAAGAGCAAGATGCAGGCGAAGGTACCGATTTCTATGCGATTGAGCATGGCTTTGTATCGGTAACGCCATTGCAGGTCGATCTGACAGCACATGAATCTTTAGGCGCTATGACAACATGGTTAGGGGAGAAGTAAGTGAGTAACCCACAAGCAGAACGCTTAATTACTTTTCTGATTGAAAATGGCATCCGAGACCAAAAAGTACTGGATGCGATTTACCAACTTCCAAGAGAGAGTTTTTTGTCTCAGGCTATGTATCATCAGGCTTATGACAATAATGCACTGCCTATCGGGCAAGGGCAGACCATCTCACAGCCGTATATTGTTGCTAAAATGACAGAGTTACTTGAGCTACAACAAGATAGCCGAGTTTTGGAAATCGGAACTGGTTCTGGCTACCAAACTGCTGTTTTAGCTCAACTTGTTGATCATGTTTATTCGGTTGAAAGGATAAAGTCGCTACAATGGGACGCTAAGCGTCGGCTAAAGCAGCTCGATTTTTATAATATTTCAACCAAACATGGTGATGGTTGGCAAGGTTGGTCTTCTAAAGGGCCTTTTGATGCGATCATCGTAACCGCTGCTGCAGAGTCGATTCCTCAAGCACTTTTGAAACAGCTGAAAGATGGCGGTCGTCTATTGATTCCGGTTGGTGATGACGAACAACAGTTATTGAAGATCGTGCGTCATGGTGATGAGTTTTTATCAAGAGTCATCGAGATGGTGCGATTTGTACCTCTGGTTCCTGGTGAGCTAGCTTAATATAAGACTTTGGTGTAGGTGGATAGAGAGTCGATGCGTTCGAAGTTGTTAAAAGGAAGCTCCTTACTGCTTAGCTGTGCACTTGTTGGGTGTGCAGCGAATTCCCCTGCGCCAGTTTCAAGCCTAAGTAAAAACTACTCATCGATTGATCGCGGTAGCTATCGTGGCAGTTACTACGAAGTGAAAAAAGGCGATACGCTTTATTTCATCGCGTATGTCACCAATAAAGATGTGCAAGACCTGATTAGCTATAACAAACTTGCGGCTCCTTATACCATCCACCCAGGGCAGAAGCTTAAGTTGTGGCGTCCTAGCTATAACGCGCCAGCCTATGGTAAATCAACGGTTGTAGCCGCAGCAGTTGCAGCTCCTGTTGCCGCGTCCATAGCATCATCGACGGCAAGTAAACCTAAAGCTACCCCGCAACAGAGCAAAAACTCTAAACCTGCGCCAGCTCAAACTACAGCCAAAGTGGCGAAAAAAGATCCACCAAAGAAGGTTGAACAATCTAAATCAAAGGAGTATGTTGGGTCTAAAGGTAAACAGAATGTTACAGCATCCACCAAACCAACAAGTGATAAAGTATCCAAGTGGTTATGGCCAACAAAGGGGAGAGTAATTAAGAATTTCTCTGTAGGCGAACAAGGAAATAAAGGCATAGACATAGCAGGACAGCGAGGTCAGCCAATAGTATCTACTGCAGGGGGAACGGTTGTTTATTCGGGGAATGCATTACGAGGCTACGGCAATCTAGTGATTGTGAAGCACAATGATAATTACTTAAGTGCATACGCGCACAACGACCGACTATTAGTATCTGAAGGGCAAAGTGTGAAACCAGGGCAGAAGATTGCAACAATGGGAAGCTCCGGAGCCAGCAGTGTTAGGCTGCACTTTGAGATTCGTTACCAAGGTAAATCCGTCAATCCAAAACGATATTTACCTTAAATACAATACCCACTAATCACGTATTGTATTGAGTGACATAGTCATTTAGCGACATATGAAGTTGTAATGTCATGCTAATTTCGCCAGGGGGAGGCGTTATGAGTATAAGCAATGCAGTAATCAAAGAAGAGTTCGATCTTGACCAGGTAACCACGGAACCGGAAACACTTGAACAAGAGAAGCGAACTGCCACTAAGAAAGCCGAAGTTAAAGAAGAAACAGAAGTTACTTCCAAGAGTTTAGATGCGACGCAACTGTATCTAGGCGAAATCGGTTTCTCACCATTACTAACCGCAGAAGAAGAGGTGCTCTACGCACGTCGAGCTCTACGCGGTGATGAAGCAGCAAGAAAACGCATGATCGAAAGTAACCTGCGTTTGGTAGTTAAAATTTCTCGCCGTTATAGCAACCGTGGTCTAGCACTTCTTGATCTAATCGAAGAAGGCAACCTAGGTTTGATTCGCGCTGTAGAGAAATTTGACCCAGAGCGTGGCTTCCGTTTTTCTACCTACGCAACATGGTGGATTCGTCAGACCATCGAGCGTGCTTTGATGAATCAGACTCGCACTATACGTTTGCCAATTCATGTTGTGAAAGAGCTGAACATCTACCTGCGTACTGCAAGAGAACTATCACAGAAACTTGACCATGAACCAACAGCGGAAGAGATTGCTTCTAAGCTTGATAAACCTGTTGGTGACGTAAGTAAGATGCTTCGTCTAAACGAAAGGGTGAGTTCGGTCGATACGCCAATTGGTGGTGATGGTGAGAAAGCACTACTGGACATTATTCCAGATGTGAACAACTCAGATCCTGAGGTTTCGACTCAAGATAGCGATATCAAAAACTCACTGATCTTCTGGCTTGATGAGCTGAATCCTAAGCAGAAAGAGGTGCTTGCACGTCGATTTGGCCTACTAGGCTATGAACCGTCTACGCTAGAAGAAGTTGGTCGTGAAATCAGCCTAACTCGTGAACGCGTTCGTCAAATCCAAGTTGAAGGTCTTCGTCGTCTACGTGAGATCCTTATCAAGCAAGGTTTGAACATGGAAAACCTGTTCAACGTTGAAAACGACTAAACGATATCCATTGATATCGCATCAAAAAAAACGCTGACTCAATGTCAGCGTTTTTTATCGAGGTTAAAGATACTTGCCTTTGATTAGAGTAGTTTCTTCAAGCGGTACAACTCTTCCAGTGCTTGGCGTGGCGTCAGATCATCAGGATTCACGTTCGCTAATGCTTGCTCTACTTCGCTTGGTTCCGGGATAAGGCTCAGTTGGTTCGCAATATCAACGCCGCTCGGCTTCGATGTAGGAGACTCAATGCTCAACGCTTCAAGTTGTGTCAGTTTCGCACGAGCGTTCTTGATCACGGCTTTTGGTACACCAGCTAATCCTGCAACCGCTAGGCCGTAAGACTTACTTGCAGCACCTTCTTGAACTGCATGCATGAAGGCGATGCTGTCACCGTGCTCTACTGCGTCTAAGTGAACGTTGGCCAGTGTTGGAATCTGGTTTGGTAGTTCGGTTAGCTCAAAGTAGTGCGTCGCAAACAGTGTCATCGCATTGATTTGATTCGCTAGCCATTCTGCACTTGCCCAAGCTAGAGATAGACCATCGTAAGTACTGGTACCACGACCGATTTCATCCATCAGCACCAAGCTGTTTGGTGTTGCGTTATGCAGGATGTTAGCAGTCTCTGTCATCTCAACCATGAAGGTTGAGCGACCAGACGCTAGATCGTCCGATGCGCCAATTCGAGTAAAGATGCGGTCGATAGAGCCAATAGTTGCACTTTCTGCTGGAACATAACAACCGATATGTGCCATTAGCGCGATAAGTGCTGTCTGGCGCATGTAAGTCGATTTACCACCCATGTTTGGACCTGTAATGATCAGCATTTTCCGCTTGTCGTTAAGGTCAATTGGGTTAGCAATGAATGGTTCATCCATCACTTGCTCAACCACAGGGTGACGGCCTGCTTGGATTTGGACGCCAGCAGATTCAGTCATGGTCGGACGACAATAATCGAGTGTGTCTGCACGCTCGGCTAAGTTCTGTAAGACATCAAGCTGAGATACAGAAGAGGCGATGTTTTGTAGTCGCTCTAAATGTGGCAGTAGCAAATCAAACAGCTCTTCCCATAATTGCTTCTCGATAGCCAGAGCCTTCGACTTAGAGTTTAGAACTTTGTCTTCGTGCTCTTTTAGCTCAGGAATAATGTAGCGCTCAGCGTTCTTAAGTGTTTGACGACGTACATAGTGTGGCGGCACAAGGTGGCTTTGCCCGCGGCTTACCTGAATAAAGAAACCGTGTACGTTGTTGTAGCCAACCTTAAGTGTGTCGATACCATGGCGCTCACGCTCTTCTTGCTCTAATTGATCAAGGAATTCAGTTGCACCAGCAGCTAGGTTACGCCATTCGTCTAATTCGGCATTGTAGCCTTCAGCGATTACACCACCGTCGCGGATAACCACAGGTGGGTTCTCTTTGATGGCGCGCTCTAGTAGCTCTGATACTTCATCCAAAGGAGAAGCATATTGAGCAAGTTGAGTTAGGTATGGATGCTTAAGTTGGGTTAGCGTTTCTGCAAGTTCTGGTAGGTAGTCCATCGCTTGACGAAGTCGCGCCATGTCGCGTGGGCGAGCAGAACGAAGTGCTAATCGAGCTAAGATACGCTCAATATCACCAATCTGTTTTAGTGTTGGCTGCAGCTCAGTGAATAGCGCCAAATCTTTCATTTCACCAATCGCGTCTAGGCGTTGGTTAAGAGCCGAGATATTGCGCATTGGTTGATGTAACCAACGCTTGAGCATACGGCTACCCATAGCGGTTGCAGTGTGATCCAACACTTCAGCAAGAGTGTTGTCGGTGCCACCGCCAAGACTTTGCGTGATCTCCAGGTTGCGGCGAGTCGCAGCATCAAGGATCACCGAGTGATCTTGCTTGTCCATTGTCAGTGAACGAATATGCGGTAGCGCAGTACGTTGGGTATCTTTTACATATTGAATAAGGCAGCCGGCTGCACACAAGCCAAGTTTCACGCCTTCAACGCCAAAACCAACAAGGTCACGAGTGCCAAACTGTTGGTTCAACTGCTGCTTAGCGGTATCTAATTCAAATTCCCATATTGGACGACGACGATTGCCTGTGCGGCTTGCCATTAATTCAACGGGTTCGAAATCTTCAGGGAACAACAACTCTCGCGGAGAGGTTCTCTGCAGTTCTGCTGCCATTGCTTCTTCGGTTTCTGGTTCACACAGTTGGAATCGGCCAGAGGTAATGTCTAACGTCGCGTAACCAAACTTGCCGTTGTGATGGTAAATAGCGGCGATTAAGTTGTCGACGCGTTCAGAAAGCAGTGCTTCATCGGTTACGGTACCCGGTGTCACGATACGTACTACCGCTCGTTCGACAGGACCTTTTGAAAGTGCTGGATTACCAATCTGTTCACAAATTGCTACGGATTCACCAAGTTGCACTAACTTTGCTAGGTACCCCTCAACGGCATGGTATGGGACGCCGGCCATTGGGATTGGCTCGCCATTTGAAGAGCCGCGTTTAGTCAGTGAAATATCGAGGAGTTGAGACGCTTTTTTTGCGTCATCGTAGAAAAGCTCGTAGAAATCGCCCATGCGGTAGAACAGCAGAATTTCTGGGTTTTCTGCCTTCAGTTTTAGGTACTGCTGCATCATGGGAGTATGTTTTTGATCGGCTTTCACAGTTAACTTCTTTCGTTTATTTCTATTGCGGCTTAGGATACGTGAAAGCGTTTCGTGCGAAAAGCGGCTGAAGCGAAAAGATGCGCATCCAAATGTTCTAATGGTAAATAAAGGGAAGCTGACAATACAGATGACTCAAGATCTTAGTGAAAAACTCGGACTGTTGCTTGTAGAGCACAATCAGGTGTTGGTGACCGCCGAATCTTGTACTGGTGGAGGTGTAGCTAGTGCGGTAACGGATATCGCTGGCAGCTCTGCTTGGTTTGACCGAGCTTTTGTCACATATAGTAATGAAGCAAAGCAAGAGATGATTGGCGTGCAGCTAACAACCTTAGTGGAATTTGGTGCGGTCAGTGAACCTGTCGTTATAGAAATGGCTGAAGGTGCGCTAGAGCATTCGAACGGAACCATTGCGGTGTCAATTAGTGGTATTGCAGGTCCTGGCGGCGGTACTGAAGAGAAGCCCGTTGGTACGGTATGCTTTGCTTGGAAGGCGCTAAACGGTTGGAATAAAGTGGAAACGCATGTATTTGCCGGTGACAGATCACAAGTACGCCAACAAGCCACCCACCATGCTCTGCAAGTTATTTATGATTACCTATCAATGGAAGACAAGTAACATTCGTACAAATTATTTTCATACAGGTGTGGACGCTGTATGAATAAACAGTATAATAAAGGCCAATTAGTCACCCCTATGTGGGTTAGAAATAGATTCTAAATCGCTTGTTTCACGACAACCGATTACCTGGAGATAGTAATGGACGAGAATAAACAAAAAGCGTTAGCCGCAGCCCTTGGTCAGATTGAAAAACAATTTGGTAAAGGTTCTATCATGCGTCTTGGTGATAACCGTACAATGGATGTAGAAACAATTTCTACTGGTTCTCTATCTCTAGATATCGCACTAGGTGCTGGTGGTCTACCGATGGGTCGTATCGTTGAAATCTACGGTCCAGAATCTTCAGGTAAAACAACGCTAACACTTGAGCTGATTGCTGCAGCACAAAAAGTAGGTAAAACCTGTGCTTTCGTTGATGCTGAGCACGCACTAGACCCTATTTACGCTCAAAAGCTTGGTGTTGATATCGATGCACTTCTTGTTTCTCAACCGGATACTGGTGAACAAGCTCTAGAAATTTGTGATGCTCTAGCGCGTTCTGGTGCTATCGACGTATTGGTTGTCGATTCAGTAGCAGCACTAACACCAAAAGCTGAAATCGAAGGCGAAATGGGCGACAGCCACATGGGTCTTCAAGCTCGTATGCTTTCTCAGGCAATGCGTAAGCTGACTGGTAACCTTAAGCAGTCTAACTGTATGTGTATCTTCATTAACCAAATCCGTATGAAGATTGGTGTAATGTTTGGTAACCCAGAAACAACAACGGGTGGTAACGCACTTAAGTTCTACGCATCGGTTCGTCTTGATATTCGTCGTACTGGTTCTATCAAAGAAGGTGACGAGATCGTTGGTAACGAAACGCGCATTAAGGTTGTTAAGAACAAGATTGCAGCACCGTTTAAACAAGCTGAAACTCAAATCCTATACGGCCAGGGCTTTAACCGCGAAGGTGAGCTGATTGATCTAGGTGTTAAGAACAAGCTAGTTGATAAAGCAGGCGCTTGGTACAGCTACAAAGGCGATAAGATCGGTCAAGGTAAATCGAACTCTTGTAAGTTCCTACGTGAAAACCCAGAGATCGCTCTAGAGCTAGATACTAAACTTCGTGAACTACTACTGACTCCTGCTGTTCTTGATGAGAAAGAAGTCGAAAATGAAGAAGAGAACGAAGAGTTTTAATCTAAATCGTTACTCTTAGCTAAGAACTTGAAGCCTCGCATTGTATGCGGGGCTTTTTTATGGTTCAT
>NZ_JBQKUM010000045.1:0-42239 GCF_054968605.1 Pseudoalteromonas sp. G5_S1_14_S5
TAGTTAGGTAGTTTATTCATGACATTTCGCATGTGGAATACGCGTGATTTCAATGTACGGCCAAACATTTCGGATAAGTAGCCTTCAGGCTCTCCCGCTCTCATGTATTCATTCACCACATCATGGTCAACTCGGCCGTAATTCTTGATGGCAGAGTACTCTTCACTGATCATCTTTTTTTCAGCTTTTATATGGTGCGTCGTTGTCCAATCCATCAAGTCATCCGCAATTTGTTGTTGCGCCTGATAGGAGAGTGAATCCCCTTTAAACTCAGGAAATCCCTCACTTTGTGCCGAAAAACTTGTCAATAAAGAGAGGCAAAGCACCCAAATTAATTTTTTCATTGCTTGGTCCTTAGCTTATGTACAAACGAGAGAGTGCCAAAATGACGCTTCTACTTCTTCGCCTGAATAGAGGTTATATTTCTGAGTGTTTTTGGCGGCAGATGCCTTTACCGTTTCCACGCCAATGTAGGTATGGTAAGAGGTTCGCTCTATCTGGGTGATTCGAAAGTGTGCATTTGGCGCAAATAGAACCTCTGCTTCTTTGCTGTATTCCGAAAGCCCAGCAATGGTGTGCCCCCCCTGATTGATCTTGACTTCAAACAGTACTCGCTTGAGCCTTTGCGGGGAGTTGGGATGCACTACCGAAAAGCGCTTAGCGACTTCTGGGAGAGTAGAGGTTGAAGTAAATGCGGGCTCGACTAACACGCCCCCCTCTTCGAGCTTGTTAAGGAGAGATAGTTTTACCCAAGTCCCTCTATAGGCGGTCCCTTTGTATTTTGGCAGCTTGCTGAGAGCCGATTTAACCGTCCGAATGTACCGCCTCGCATCCTACCCTGCGACACCCCATGTTGAGGTGTCAGTGGCTCTTAGGTAGTCATTAGCGGTCTGATAGCCAGAAATGGAAAAGTCTTCCACTGCTTCCTTTTCATTGGTCGTTATGAAGGAATAGCGCCAATCATTGGAAGCATTTGACCAGTCTTTGAAGTCTTCTGCTAGCTGGGTCACTTCCTCCTCTGAACGGTTTGGCTGTTTGAGCGCATCAAACGGTTGAGAGAAGGCCGTAAAACTCAGACAACAGAGCAGTAATAAAAAACGAGTATTCATAGTGTCCGCCCTTTATTGGTAGCTGTTAGGGCTTAAATCACATGGAATGCCGAAAGTGTTCTGATTGATGACGGCATACTTCAAAGCCCCAAACATATTGAGCTGTTGGCGAGTGACGGCGTCGTACCATTCTGAGATAGGTGAAATCCAATACAGGTCATCATCAGCTGCAACATCAAGCAGTGCGCTCTTAAGGTATGGGTAGTAAATCATGCAGCTAAGACCCGGTTTATCGGTAAAGTTTTCGTTTGTATTGCTTAACTTATCGAGTTTTTGATTGAGCTTAGACGTTGGATTAAAGATGGCATCGATAGAACGTTCAATGCGCGCATCGTAGCTATCAGGGATAATATCTGAAATCAGGTAGCGCATTAGGTGCACGGGTAACATCTCTGAGAACAGCGCGGTGACTTCACCTTCCCCTGATGCGTAGTGTCCAGTAGAGATATATTGAGAGTGGATGATCGACGTATAGCGCTGGAATTGACCCACTTGCGAATGTAGCCATTCAATACCGTTACTGTCTGAAACACTGATTGCTTCAGCAAGGCGAGTTTTTACGATCCCTTTCGCGAGTTGTAGCGTGTTGCCTTCCAGGTGAGCAAGATCCAGTGAGGACGATTTCAGTGCAGAATAAATCAGTGGCGCATTTTTTTGAAGATCAATGCTACCTGGGTAAGTGAAGCTGTAAAACTCGATGGTTCTCTAGCGCAGTGGTAATCAAGCCATCAAGCTTTTGATAGCGCTCCGAATGCACATAGGCGCCTTTGTCTGAGTAGTTTGCGTGCCAATTGTTGACGTAATGAAGCGACGCTTGTCGTGAAAGGTTCTCTTTTTGAAGGTAAGACAAGCTCCACCCAGCACATGCACTACCGCCACCACATTCACCTTCAAGCATTGCGCTTGAGTCCAGTAACCAGTGATAAACCTGTTGTTTGTCGAATTCAGCTTGCTGTTTCAGACGTTGTTGCGCAGAAAAGTCCAACAGTTGTTGTTCCAACCAACGCTCCTCTGCTTCGGCATTCCAACCATGATCAATTAGGTTACTAAGTGAATCGAAAAGCACGCGTTTTACTGCTTCTTTGCTTGGCGGCAAGATCTGAGCAATAACGGTATCTTCAGATGGAATAAATGGGCGAGTTTCTGCTGGCACCCAAGCGTACTCAACGCAACTCCTAAAGTTTGGGTCGCCTCCCAGAATGCCAATACGCACGCATTTTTCGTAACCACTTTGCAGGACGATCTCTTTGTTGCGTATTTCTTGTGTTGTTGCTGGGCGCCCCAGAATACTGCGTGTCATCTCGTCAATGGCGCTGCGCTCGGCTTGACCCTTGAAGAAATTATGCATGGTTTCTAACGAACCTGAACGGAATAGTCGCTCTATGGCGATGTCACCTTGTGTGAACATCTCTCTTTGCAGCTTACTCATCAGTAGATTGACATGATTATCTGCCGTTTCGATGATCTGTGTTTGAGCCGCAAGTGTGCGTGATTTGTTTGGTGCATTGAATGCTTGATTTTATTGAACCAACATCTTATTTTTAAACTGGTCTTACTTGTCTTTATTATTGCTTGGGCCCTGGCGTGTATGGGTTTGTATGTTGACCGTTACCCTTGGTTAAAGTGTGGCCATATATTTCTCTCGCTCTAAATAAATCATAAAATGAAGGTTTATTTAATTATATTTAAAATAATTGTACTGGTCTGATTTGTTGAATTCCGTAACGGTAGATGGGAAATAAATAAAGATATTTCTAATTAATATTATTCTATTTTCGTTTTTTTAAATTAATTGATGAGATGGGTTTATTCTAGGTAAAATAAGCTTTATATACTTGTGGTTCTTATTGCTTTAAATGAACCTCTCTATTTAGATCTAATTTTCTAAATTCTATGATCTATCAATTAATTCGGCCTTCTCCAAAAAACGCAGCCAGTTCGGCTGCGTTTGTTTTGGTTCTTTTGGCTGTGAGCCATGTCATGCTTGAGTTTAGCTAGTCAGCTCTAGAGAAGATCAGGAACAAAGTTAGCGATGATAGAGACATCGCTGAAGTTGCGATAGCCGCGCACCATGATGCTGAATTCACCCGAAGGTTTGTTCAATACACATTGTTCGTTGCTGCTATTCTGGTACGGGCGGCAGTCAAAGTCCGCTTTCGATACCACACTGTTATATTTGACATATAAGTCGGCATCGCCACTGCGAGGCCCAGTCATGGTTACGGTCAATTGCCCTGCGTAATCCGTCTTTACGGTAAAGAATTGCTCTTCACCATAACCTGCGGATAGTCCTTCAACAGGGACGTCATATTGAAGCTCTGTTGGACCAGCAACGGGCGAATCTAGGCTGGTTTCAACGAGATAAGCAATCGCCAATTTAGCGAACTTCGAGGCATGGGTTGCAGTCGGATCTGAGTTCTCAATCGTATCATGCTGCGTGTGGATGTGCGGGTTGTAATCGTTGAACATACTCTCGAACGGCATAGCTGCTGGGTAGCCAACATTGTGCCATGAGGCGTGATCGGAACAGGCATAACCACAACGGTCGAAACTGTAACTGATGTCGCTAGCATAGGTGTCAATCAACTCACTTAGGTAAGCCGTTAGGTTGCTGTCCGTGTAGTCGGTGATGAAGGTGATATCGTGTGCGGATCCGTTGTAGTTAGTCATGTCTAACTGAAGCACAGAGACAACATTTGCTTGTTCGTCTCTCAGAGTATTAGCCACATCTTGTGAACCACGCAGCCCCACTTCTTCTGCTGCATAGCCATAGAACTTGATGGTTTTGTCTGGTTGAATACCACTAGCTATCATCAAACGCAGCGATTCAGTAACGGTAGCAATCCCCGATGCATCATCGTCTGCTCCTGGAGATATTGTCCCTTCGCTCGTCCAAGAACCAACAGTTGAGTCGAGGTGTCCGCCAACGACAACGATCTCTTCTGGATACTTCGCGCCAAGTAAGGTTACTTCGACAGACTTTTGCGGGTACTCTGCGTGCGTGATTTGGCGTGCCGAAGCGTATGGCACATCTTTGATTTCCTTGTTCCAACGCTCTAGTAGCCAATCTGAAGCAGCAACACCCGTAGAAGTGGTATAAAAACGGTTGGTGAAGTTGGTTAGATTTTCGATGGTCGTAGCCATGTTGCTTGGCTCGACCTGAGCGAGCAAATCATTCACTGTATCTTGATGGCTGATCACCGGTTTTTCGAAGGTGCTCATTGTTAGTGGCATTGCTGAAGCTTTAAGCGCGCTTGCTTTGTCTTCGTGCACCATGTAGCCACCACAACGGTGAGTCTCTTCGTGCATATGGCTCGAGAGCGCAGCCAGTTGCTTCGCATTGATTTTTGCTACGACCGAGTGTTTGTTTCCGTTTACTGTAGGATAAACCGTTGCGCCGTGCTCCACTATAAGGTGCTGAGCGTCAGCATCGGTGGTTATCCAAACTTCTGAGTTTTCTGGTGGTGTAATACCTAGGGATGCGTAAGCCGTTGCGCTGCCAAATAGCGCCACTGCGAGAGTACTTTTTTGAATAGCCATTTGATGTCCTTTTTATCGTTTATATTGTTGTTTTTCTTATTGCTTTAGCTATGAGGGTTTTCATTACCCATATAGTCAAAGGGCTCCTTTCGGAGCCCTGAATTAACTATCGATTATTGTGTTTTGATGAAACGGTAGTGCTTGGTTTCTGAACAAACATCGCTTGAGGTACATACTTGGTACTCCACATCTACTGTGCCGTTGTGACGGAACTTATCAACGTATGAGTTGAAGTCTGTTGCACCAACATTTTTGCCATTACGCTTAATCACGAAGTAATCGTTAGTGTCGTAATCCCATGCGAGCTTGACGCGAGCTTTACCATTCGGGTTCTTGTTACCGAACTTCAGTTTTAGTGGGAAACCTTCCGCAGAGTCACCTTCAATCGTGATTGATTTGCTTGTTGATGTTGCAACGCCAGCGTCGTCAGTTACGGTCAGTGTTACCACGTAGTCGCCCGCTTCAGCGTAGGTGTAACGAGTTACTTCCCCCATTTGCGTGTTGCCATCGCCAAGGTTCCATTGATAAGAGACGATTTGGCCGTCGCTATCTGAGCTGGTGCTGCGAAGTTCGACTTCTTTACCAACCACAGAGTGCTCAAATGAAGCTACAGGTGGTACGTTATTGCCGCTTGCTTCATATGACGCTTTCAGGTTGGCACCTGTGTAATCTGAGTAGCCCAGAATGTTAACGGTGTAGCGACCTGCTGTTGGGTTCTCGATGACACAAATTTCATTGGTTACGCTTTCACTCTTACAGATGTTCTCTTGTGGGCTTGGTGCATAATCGAGACCGACATACATATCTGGATCACCCGTAGAAACAGCCAGATCAATCGTTAGTTTGTCTTGGCCTGCAGGTACTTCGATATCAAAGTAAGTCTTGGAACCTGTTTCACCAGCCACTGGTGCTTCAACACCATTTTCTAGACGCTGATATTCAGGCTCTGGCGGTAGTGGTGGCTCATCACATGGCGTCACTCCTACCAATGCGAATGCAGAAACTACGTCATCGGTATTGTAGCCAAGATCGGTCGCAGAGTTTTTCACGCCACAAGCACCTTGCCAGAAATCACTGTTTTCCGACCAGTAGATCTGGTTAGCCAATACGAACAACTCGAATGCTTTCTTCGTGTCCCAACCTTGTGTCGTTGCAAGATGGTAAAAGGCCTTGTTGAATACACCTGAACTGTAGTGCACGTTCAAGCCATCGTAGTATTCCGATGCGTTGTTGATTGATGAACCGTCACGTGATGGGTCATCCATGTAACGTAGAGCACCGTCACCTTTGAAGATATTACGACCGACCATCCAGTCGTTGGTGCCTTTCATGTAATATTCTGCAGCTTCGCCAGCGATGTCTGAGAAGGCTTCATTCATACCGCCAGATTGGTTTGCGTAGATCAGGCCTGAGTTTTGCTCAGTGAAACCGTGGCTCACCTCGTGGGCAGACACGTCTAAGCTCACAAGTGGGTAGAAGAAGCTTTCACCATCACCAAAGGTCATCGCTTTGCCGTCCCAGAATGCGTTCTCGTAGTTAGAGCCGTAGTGGACACGCATCATGAGTTTGAAAGAGAGTGGTGCTGTATCGAACCAGTTTTTATACATGTCGAAAACGATGTTACCGAAGTAATGAGCATCGTTCAGAGGAGAGTAGGCTCCGTTCACTTCTTTATGTTCGTTGCGTGGGCATTCGTAGCTGTAAACAGTATCACCTTCTGTTGCGCCATTTAAGTCAACCGTGACAACGTTGTCCGACTCCATAACACATTGAGTACCGTTTTCTTGTACATCAAGATAGTGATAGTCCGTACCATATTCGTACATACCTGTTTTTTCGTTACCACCAGGCCCTGTACCGATCTGTGCATGAGCAATACCTTCCCAGCGGTCGATGATTTCACCCGAGTGAGCATCTAGCATAGTGAATGGGCGCGAAGGTTTTTCGTTACCTTTCACAAGGTAAGAAACCACGTACACGAGGCGTGTCTTATCAGTTCCTTGGGCTCCAACACCTTGCTTCGACGTGCCTTGGTAGATAAACAGCTCATGTTGTACGTTGTCCAATGAGTTGCTAGCTACGTTCTGGGCTTGTAGGTCTTTACTTGCCAGCTCAACTGCTTGAGCGCTGTTGATGGACGGCTTAACGAAAGATCGCTCCAGAGTCGTGGTTTTTAAGTAGCGACCTTGAACAGTCTTAAGCGCACCACCTTGAACACTTTGGGTTGCGTTGAGGTAATGCCCCCATACTGGCGTCCCCCAAATGTTTTGTTGGATCTTAACTTTGTAGATACCACGCTTTTTCAGGTTAACTTCCTTAACCACCTTGAAGCTTGAGGCATTACTGACGCCTAGCTGAGTATTTAGCCCAGAGAAGCTAGTAAAATTGATCGGTTGATTAATGCTAACGGATTCACCCGCGTGCACTGATAAAGATAGAGTACTGGCTATAGCACTGGCTATAGCAACGGCAACTAAACGCTTTTTCATTTTCATTGTTATTTTCTCTTTCCATGTAAAATCCATGAAAACGTAACAAAAATATTACATTGAATTCACATTCTTCGGTCGGATTAATTAGTAGCATGGCAGAGTTCTATTTTATTCATGAAAGTTATATTTCTCGTATTTACAGGTGGTTATGATTTCTGTTTATTTTTCTATGTAATCATATATTTTTTTTATAAAATTATGATGGATTTATTAACTGCTATTTTTCGGAGTGAAATAAGACTATTGTGTGAATTGATCTGTGCCTCAATTAATTGAGTTCAAGCTGATAGAAGAGTAAATTGTTGAAATGCGTACGTTGTACTTTGCGAGGGTTTAGTGATTTTTAAAATGTTTTTGACGAAGCTCTTTTCTTTTAGACGCTTATTGCTTAAGTTGTCATTTATTTTTAATCGCGTTTTTTGAGGCGTTTTTTGGCACAGCGCTCAAAACGTCAGGAACAAAAAACCAGCGACGAATGTCACTGGTTTTGAAGATTCTTGCTTGGGTTAGCTTGCGTTTAAAGTTACGTAAGCTCTCGCAAACTACTGTTTTTTACCGCCAACTTGAACGTAGTCGATACCGATAATGCGGTTGATGATACCAAGGGCAGAGCTTGTGTCAGAGTTTGTTGAACGGATGGTATCAACACTTGCACCTTCAGGAACCAGTTCCATTGCACGATCTTGTGTATTACCAGGAATTTGGAAGCCTACGATGTTGAAGCTTTCAGCGTGCGCTGTGTACACCTCATCGTTGTGGGTAATACCTGAACAACCTGCAAGAGAGACAATACCTAAAACAACTAATAACTTTCTCATAAACATACCTTTAGAATAACTGGAATCTAGAGGGGCAGCCTTTGGTACTCATGACTCGTAACGCTTGTCGGAGCGGTTCTTCGCCGCACTCAAGTGACAAGCCATTAATAGTGACGCCAAGGTTATCTAGATTGAATAAATGGATAGGGAGACAACGTCTCCCAACCGATGTGAAAATTATTCCAGAGGTGTTTTGTCATTACTGTATGGCTTTGTCAGCTGCTTCATTACAGAGTGGGAAAGTGATAGTGAAGACCGCCCCTTTCAAACTTGGGCTTTGAGCGATTTGGACGGTTGCATTGTGTTGGGCGCAGATTTTATGGACGATAGATAATCCTAAGCCATGACCACTCTTAGCTTTGTTACGTGCTTTGTCGCCAACATAAAAGGGATCGAACAGGTGTGATCGGTGTTCTTCTGCAACGCCATCACCATTGTCATGTACCGCAATTTGTAGCTGATCTTGGTGTTTGGTTACTTCAATTGAAATCTGTGTGCGTGCAAATTTCATTGCGTTACGCACGAGGTTATCCAAAGCACGATTGAGCAGGGTTTCGTCGGCCACTATCGATTGCTCGTGTTCAGGTAAGCAAAGCTCAATATTGAGCGCGGTCTCTCTACTCCAGCGCGTCGTCGCGTGCTCGAGAAAGTCTTTTATTTCTAATGGCTGCTGTAGACTTTCGAGATCAGTGCTATCGAGCTTTGCATAATACAAGAGCTCATCAACCATCTTTTCCATCTCTTCCGTGTCTTCAACAATGCTCTCAATGGTTTTTTCTTGTTCTTCGTTTAACGGCGTGTCTTTCAGCATTTCAGCTTGCCACTGAATACGAAATATTGGTGTGCGCAGTTCATGAGCGACCGCATTGGTGAGCGATCGATTACTTTCAACTAAGCGGTGAATTCGATCGGCCATGAGGTTGAAGGACTTGTTCAATGAACCAATCGCAATGCCGCTTGAGGTTTCAGCGCGCGAAGAGAGGTCGCCTTCTGCAAAGCTGAGAGTGGCAGATTCAAGCTTCTTAACTCGGCGGAAGATGATCAGTACGTGGCATAAGCCATATAAGATAAAACTTCCTAAAAAGAACAACCAAACAAGATCATCCTCTAACTCTATCTTTTGCCTCACTATGGCTTCATTGTTGGGGAGGTAGTGATAAGTGTTGTTACTGTTTGCTAAGCGAAACCATAGGTCACGTTCGTCATCGTGAAAGATAAAGGTATTCGGGTTGGCAGTGAAAAATTCTGAAACGGGACCTGGTATTTCATCATCTGGACTGAAGGTCACCAGCTTATTTCGCGTTGTGTCGACAAACTGATTTATGGCTTGATGAGCAGCTTCAAGCCCTTGATTCTTTGCGATGTTTTCTATGAGTTGTTGATGGGCTGCCGCTTCATAATCTTGCAGTACATATTCGTAGTCAGTATTGAGCTGATAGACACTGATTTCATAGGCGATAATACCTGCCATAAAACAAACTAACAGCCCTACTAGGGACTCCAAATAGATACGTCGCATAATCGTTCTCTTTCATTACGCTCGTATTGAGCGAGGTTAGTGCCAAGCGGTGGAAACAAATAAGTAACCTTTACCGCGAATGGTCTGAATTTTTTCTGCTGGCGCATGGTCGTCACCCAGTATTTTTCTCAGGCGTACGACCTTGTTATCAATGGTTCGATCAATCCCGTCATACTCAATGCCGCGCAACGTTTGTGTTAAATAGTCACGTGATAGTGGTGTATCAGGGTTACTCGCTAATAGCCAAAGTAGGTCAAATTCACTGTCTGTAAGTGACAAAACCTCTCCCGCCAATTCGCACTTCTTGTAGGTGTTTTTCAACACCAGTTGATCGAACTGTAGGCTGTCTGAGTCTTCGACTGAAGAGGTATTAGTGTCTTGGCGGCGTAATAATGAACGAACTCTTGCAAGCAGAACTCTTGGTTTAATTGGTTTGGTGACATAGTCATCAGCCCCTGTCTCTAAGCTGGCGACATGATCAAAGTCGTCATCGCTAGCGGTGAGCATCAGAATTTTACCTTTGTAATGTGTACGCGTCTGTCGGCAGATTGTAAGTCCGTCGCTTACAGGAAGCATCAGGTCCAGTAATACAATGTCTGGTTGTTCAGTGAGGATAGTCTGTGCAGCGTTGCTGCCATCATCGAGTACTGAGACGTCAAAATCTTGCGCGATGAAGTAGTCTTGCAACATTCTTTGAAGCTTACAATCGTCTTCCACGATGATCATTCTAGGTTTTGTCATTCCATTATCAGCCTTATCGTGTGTTTAACTTAAGAGATTCCGTGAGTGCAATTATCTGATTAGGTAATCATAGTGGCATATTAGCTTGGAATGCTTCACGAAAAATACCTGATGCGAATGATTAAACACTTTATAAGTTAGTTCAATGCTGAATTGACATTTATAACAAAAATAAAAAACGACGTTCAAAAAGAATTACACTCTCATACATTCACGAGACAGATGTGTATGTCTTTAAACAATAGAATCATACCCATCAAAACATGATGGGAATAACTCAATGAACCACTATCGAAAGGCATTACTGGCGTTATCTTTGACTCTTTTAGCGGGCTGTAATTCAAGTTCCAGTTCGAATAAGCCTGCTACTAAAGCGCAAGCGAAACCTAAGGCTGATTACGTATTTTCATCGGCTAAGCTTGGTGAGTTGTATCAAGTGCGACAGGAGGTCCAAGAATCAATGAGGCTGACCTATGATGGTGTTCAGTATGAAAAAATTCTGTTTGCTGATGATATTAGTGATAAACAAAAAGTGGTTAGGCTTGCGGATAGCCTAGGTCAAAGTGTGGATCTGTACCTCCCTGATGCTGGAGCCGATGACTGTGTGATTTACCGCGAGGGTGATTTATTTGATAAATTTGATTGTGGTGCCGCTCGACGTTCAATTGGGAATGACAGCACGTTAATTAACATGACGACGAATACTAATAAAAAAGTCGAGCTTGAGTATCACAATGAACTGTTCCAATACGTGACTAGCTTAGGGTCTACAATTTTAAGTAAAGCTAAAAGTGGTAATAAGGTAACGATCACCACGTCGTTTGCTTTCAATGCTTTTTACCGCGATGTGCTCAATAAGACTGGCGCTGTTGACCGAATTCACTCGAGTCTGGGTGCATCAACTTATTCTCAGCTGTTTGATATTGTGAAATTATACCAAGGCAGTGAGATGACACTGAAGTTTACCAACCATATTGGTGGCAGTGTCGATGATGATATCAATATGTACACTGGTCGCATGATCCACAATAACAACATGACGACGATCGTCACGCCTATGGGTTCGGTGTTCTCTGGCGGCACGGACCTGTTTGCTGCAGGTAATCCACGAGTTTTGCAACGCGCTGATTCCACCAAAGCTATTGAACTTAATAAGCAGGTTGGTGTGCACAGTTGGGCTGAGGGTGATAAAACAGCCAAAGAATTCCCATACACCAATGAAAGCCATCGTAAGCAAGCGACCTACTTTAAAAAGGTAATGGGAGACAAAGGAATCGATTTTTATATCTTCACTTTAGATTCAGCTCCTGCTTCTGGTGAACACTGGGTGACTAAGGCCGACTCAGAAAAATACGGTTTCATAACCCGTATTGAGTAGCTTTGACTCGCATTAAAAATTAGGTGTGTATGTTGAAAGGTTGGTTGTGCTTTGTCATCACCAGCCTTTTTTGTTTTGAAATTGAAGGCGGTATCTCGTGAATTCAACGAGAAAACATGGATGTGAGTAAAAACCGCATTTATTCGCTAAGTAACAACTAATTTCTGCAGATTTAGTTTTTAGAAAGCACAATCACAGCACTTTGATGTAGATAAACTTAATATCCGCAAGCCTTACAAGCCGAAGACGATTATGCTTGGTGATGTAAGGAGCAATGTGAATGACTAATAAGGACGAACATTTATGCAGTTACTGGCTGGCACTCTGACACACTATGCTAATCCTCAAGCTCGCCCTGAATTGGAGTACTCAAGTGAGCAACTTGATATTCTAAGTGTTGCGCGCTCTGAGCAGGCAATTAAGGACATATCACAATGGCCGGGTTATTCCGTCACCCCTTTGCATGAATTGAATCGTATTTCTGCTGAGATCGGTGTAAACAAGTTTTGGTACAAAGATGAATCGCAGCGTTTTGGCCTAAAGAGTTTTAAAGCACTCGGTGGCGCTTATGCGGTTGCGCGTCAGCTTCAGGTTGAAATCGCTAATCGTTATGGGAAGAATCCAACCATCAGTGAGCTGCTCAACGGGGAATGGAAACCAGAAGTTGCTGAAATTGTTGTCAGCTGTGCGACAGACGGAAACCATGGGCGTTCAGTGGCATGGGGCGCCCAGATGTTTGGTTGTGGTTGTGTTATTTACATTCATCGCGATGTGTCGGAAGGCCGTAAGCAAGCGATGGAAGCGTTCGGTGCAAAAGTGGTCCGCATTACAGGTAATTACGATGAATCGGTTCGTTTGGCTGATTCTGAAGCCAAAGCGAAAAACCGCGTGATTGTGTCGGATACCTCTTATGAAGGTTACATGGAAATCCCGAAGGACGTGGCACTTGGCTACACAGTGATGTTGGCTGAAATTGTCGAGCAATTGGATGGTGAAATCCCCACTCATGTTTTCGTACAAGGTGGTGTGGGCGGTTTGGCATCTGCTGTCTGTGGTTACTTCTGGGATTTGTGGGGTGCTGAGCGTCCACGTTTTGTAATCGTAGAACCTGAGCAGGCCAACTGTTTGCAGAAGAGTGCTCAAGCGGGCAAGCCCGTTGTAGTTACCGGCGATCTAGAGACGCTGATGGCTGGGCTTGCCTGTGGTGAGGTTTCGAGCTTGGCATGGACGATTCTCCAAAATGGCGCCGATGATTTCATGACGCTGAGTGAAGAGGCGATCCCGCAAGCGATGCGCATGTTGGCAAGTGGCGAGAAAACGGGAGTAGTGATAGAAGGAGGTGAATCAGCAGTCCCAGGGTTTGCCGCAGTTATCATCGCTAAACAAGATCCGAACTTCGCTGAAAAACTGAATTTAACTCAAGACAGCCGAGTGCTAGTAATTGGTACGGAAGGGGCAACTGACCCGTATCTCTACCAACAAATCATCGACAATAAAATCTAATAACGAGAAGTACATAGTTAGCAGTTAAGAGCTAATCGCGCACAACTCACTTAAAAGAGTTTTCAGGTACCAGTGATATGAATGACACCTTGTTCAACAGTCATGATGATAGCCCTTCAGGCTCTGAGTCGTTCAAAACCAGCAATAACATGCCGTGGGTTATTAATATTCGAGACGAATGGGATCACCCTGAAGAACTGGTTGATATCAGTGATGCGTATACGTCATTCCCTACATGGGTAACAAGCAGCGGTGAAACTGATGGTGAATGGTATAAAGCACCGATCACTAACAAAGTTATATCAGCGACGGATGAGTAGGAGAGCACCATGAATAAGATCAGCAAATTAATCACCATGGCATCCTTCTTACTCATAGTCATTGCTTGTGGCGGCGGTGGAGGAGGTGGTAACACGAGTGCATCACCTGCACAGACACCAGATGCGACACCGTCTCCAACGCTTGCTCAACTGCCTGCTTCAGCAACCCAACCAGCCGCGATCAGTACGTCTGACATTGTGGCACCTGTTGGTTTCTAATTTGATATTGGGGAGAAGATCAGCTTGTCAATGGATTACACGGCAAAGACGGCAGGGGCTCTTCATTTGTACACTGAGTCAGTATTTGTCATGAGTAATAGTGAGGTTGTTGCGGAGCCTACTTCTCGAATCACAACCGTTTATCCAACACACACCGATGTCGCAGAGTTAGAAGTCAATGGCAACTGGGAGTAGATCTATGCTCGTTGGGTGCCAATGAGCAGTCAGGAGCAAGAACAGAGCTGGGTCATCACACTCGATCAGTCGAGCAATAGTTGCCATTTGGCTTTCTAGTAACGTGTCGCTTCTCGATAAAATATCGAGCGATATTATTGATAGTATTTCCAACTAAAAGTACTTAAATATTTGGGTTCTTTTATTTTTTACCTGCTTTCCCTTTATTTATTTCAAATAAAAATAGCGCTGAAAAGAGGGCTCTCTCATTTAGTAAGCCTACCTCATCTGCTGCTTAAAACTTAGGCGTTTTAATCAATGTCTGTTGAGCCATAACCATCATAGTTCAAACTTTTAATGAATTTAGTTAGTGCTCTAAATGAATGTTAAGTGATTGTTTTTATGTTATTTGTTACCGGTTTGGTGATGCTTTGTTAATAATTTGTTCTAAATAATCATTTGAACCCTAACTAAATTTCTGTCATTTTATATTTAACTGAACGTTCAATAAAAATAAAAGGACTGAGAAATGCCGAAGGTTGGGATGCCTGTTATACGTAAACCACAGCTTGTTCAAGCCACTATGGCTGTGATAGATCGAGTGGGTTTACATGCCGCGAGTATTGCGTTGATCAGCAAAGAAGCGGGAGTCTCTACTGGTATTATCAATCACTATTTTGGCGGCAAACATGGCCTGCTTGAAGAAACCATGCGCGAAATTCTTCGCCAACTCTCTAATACCATCACCACTTCATTAAAAGCCCTCCCTGTTGATGCTCACCAACAGAGGATCAATACGATCATCGATGGCAACTTCGAAGGCTATCAAGCCGAGAATAAGGTCGCGAAGGCGTGGTTGGCGTTTTGGTCTTACTCCATGCATAACGAACAGTTAAAACGATTACAGCGCGTGAATGAAAGACGTTTGCTCTCGCATTTACGCCTTGAATTGAAAGGTATTTTGGATCATGAGCAAGCGGATCTCGTTGCTCACGGGATTGCTTCTCTGATTGATGGTTTATGGCTGAGAGGCACGTTAAACCCTGATGGTATCGATGCTAAGAAAGCCAAAGCCATTATCAATGATTACCTTGAAAAACAATTGACGTTTTACTCGTGTCATACCAAGTAGACCGCAGTTAAGTCGTAGAACGGCACTAGAACGGCCAATACTTAACACTCAATATTCAAACTAGACCATCACAGTCTAATAACAATTAAGTCAGAATCTCAAATGGAAATGTACTCGTTATACATTGACGGCGCAGCAGTGAAAGCTACGTCTGGTGAAACCTTTGATAGCATCAACCCTGCAAACGGCGAGCCTATTGCCACGCTAGCCCAAGCCTCTGCAGCGGATGTTGATAGCGCTATCGAATCAGCAAAACGTGGCTTCGCAGTGTGGTCAGCAATGACAGCAGTTGAGCGCAGTCGTATTCTTTTAAAGGCGGTAGAAATACTTAGAGCTCGAAATAATGACCTTGCAAAACTTGAGGTTGTTGATACCGGTAAACCACTACAAGAAGCGATTGAAGTGGATGTAGCCTCTGGCGCGGATGTTATTGAATACTTTGCTGGCCTGGCGCCGACGCTGCAAGGTGACCAACAACCGCTTAGCGAATCTCAGTTTTTCTACACACGTCGTGAACCGTTAGGCATTTGTGCGGGCATTGGTGCGTGGAACTATCCAATCCAAATTGCGATGTGGAAATCAGCTCCGGCGCTTGCTGCGGGCAATGCGATGATTTTCAAACCGTCTGAAGAAACCCCTCTCACAGCTCTAAAGCTTGCAGAAATTTTTACCGAAGCTGGCGTTCCTGATGGCGTGTTCAACGTGGTTCAAGGTGACTACCGTATTGGCCAAATGCTTACGGCTCATCCTGACATCGCTAAAGTGTCTTTCACGGGTGAAACCGGTACGGGTAAAGCAGTGATGGCTGACAGCGCTAAAACGTTGAAATCAGTGACGATGGAGCTTGGTGGAAAATCACCAATGATCGTGTTTGATGATGCAAAACTGGACGATGCCGTTTCGGCTTCGATGGTCGCTAACTTTTACACCCAAGGCGAAGTATGTACCAATGGTACTCGTGTCTATGTGCACGAAAACATTTATAACGCATTCATCGAACAACTTAAAACGCGCACAGAGAAACTGGTCATTGGTAATCCAATGGAGATGGAGACTCAGATCGGTGCGTTGATCTCTAAAGAGCACCTTTCAAAAGTCCTTGGTGCGATTGAGCTGGCTAAACAGTCTGGCGCAACTTTGTTGACGGGTGGCTACCAAGTAACGGATAACGGCCTCGAAAACGGCAATTTTGTTATTCCAACGGTGTTTGTCGATTGTGATGACTCTATGCCACACGTCCAGCAAGAGATCTTTGGCCCTGTGATGTCGGTAATGAAGTTTACCGACGAAGACGATGTGATTCGCCGTGCTAACGACACCAAATATGGTCTGGCTGCAGGTGTATTCACACAGAACCTTTCTCGTGCTCACCGCGTGATCCACCAAATGCAGGCGGGTATTTGTTGGGTAAATACGTGGGGCGATTCACCGGCAGAAATGCCTGTTGGTGGCTACAAACTTTCGGGCATTGGTCGTGAAAACGGACCAGAGACTCTACTTCACTATACGCAGACTAAGAGCATTCTTATCGAACTTGGCGATTACGCTAGCCCTTATGCCTAACGCGTAACACTCGATTTAACGGGCTAGCCTGTCAGAGCTAGCCCAACTGACTCATCTCAGGGAATAGATAACATGGAACAACGCTACGATTATATTATCGTCGGCGCGGGTTCGGCCGGCTGTGTGTTAGCTGATAGGCTAACGGAAAGCGGTGAACATAGCGTTTTATTACTCGAAGCTGGTGGCACGGATAAGAGCATTTTTATCCAGATGCCAACTGCGCTTTCTTACCCAATGAATACTGAAAAGTACGCTTGGCAATTTGAAACTGAGCAGGAACTAGGCCTTGATGGGCGTGAATTGCACTGCCCCCGTGGCAAGGTGCTAGGTGGTAGCTCATCAATCAATGGCATGGTTTACGTACGTGGCCACGCGTGTGACTTCGACCAATGGGAAGAAGAGGGCGCAGCGGGTTGGAATTACCAAGCGTGTTTACCTTATTTCCGCCGTGCTGAATCATGGAACAAAGGTGGCGACCAATACCGTGGTGACAATGGTCCTGTCGGCACATGTAACGGTAACGATATGGCGCTTAACCCACTTTACCAAGCCTTCATCGACGCGGGTAAAGACGCCGGTTACCCAGAAACACAAGACTACAACGGCTATCAGCAAGAAGGCTTCGGCACCATGCATATGACGGTAGACAAGGGGGTTAGAGCCTCAACCTCTAACGCTTATCTGCGTCGAGCATTGAAGCGCCCAAATCTTACGTTGAAAAAAGGTATTGTAGCGCGCAAGTTTCTGATCGAGTTTCAATCGGACCAAAGCAAGAAAGCCGTCGGTGTGGAATTTGAAAAGTCAGGCAGTATCCAAACTGCTATGGCGAACAAAGAAGTGATCTCTTCTGCGGGCTCCATTGGCTCTGTTCAACTACTGCAACTGTCTGGTATCGGCCCGAAAGCGGTACTTGAAAAGGCTGGCGTAGAAGTTAAGCACGAATTGAATGGTGTGGGGGAAAACCTTCAAGACCACTTAGAAGTGTACTTTCAATACCACTGCAACGAACCTATCACGCTTAACAGCAAGCTTGGCTTAGTGAGCAAAGGGATGATCGGTGCTGAGTGGATTCTTACTCGCAAAGGTTTGGGGGCGACTAATCACTTTGAATCGTGCGCCTTCATTCGATCTCGTAAAGGATTGAAGTGGCCAAATATCCAATACCACTTCCTACCGGCAGCCATGCGTTATGACGGCCAAGCCGCCTTTGATGGTCATGGCTTCCAAGTACACGTTGGTCCTAATAAACCAGAAAGCCGCGGCACGGTTGCTATCACATCAGCAGATCCGCATGCCAAACCTCAGATTCAATTCAACTACATTTCGACCGAGCAAGACCGCCAAGATTGGCGTGACTGTATTCGTCTAACGCGCGAAATTTTGTTGCAACCGGCAATGGACTTTTACCGTGGCGAAGAGATTCAGCCAGGATCGGATGTGACTTCTGATAAAGCGATTGACGAATGGGTTAAACAGAATGTTGAAAGTGCTTATCACCCATCTTGTTGCTGCAAAATGGGTGCTGACGATGACCCAATGGCAGTGCTTGATGAAGAGTGTCGTGTTCGTGGCATCGACAGCCTGCGTGTCGTTGACTCGTCTGTTTTCCCAACCATTCCAAACGGAAATTTGAATGCGCCAACTATCATGGTTGCCGAACGCGCATCTGATCTGATTCTGGGGAAGCCAATGCTCAACGAACAAAACGTGCCAGTTTGGATTGCACCTGAATGGCAAGAGAAACAAAGAATCAAAAAACCAGTTAGGGAAGCGTAACGCGCAATGACTGGGTGAAACACGAAAAGAAATTAGCAATAAAAATCATTAGTTAAAAGTCAGAAAAACTGCCTCTACCGTTTGAGAAGAGGCAGAAAAAGGAAAGATTAAAAGGAGCCATTATGACGACTCTAAACATGCACAACGTGACCACAAAAACGTTAGCCACACTAGCGATTAGTTCATTTGCATTTGCAGCCAACGCTGCCGTTGAACCACAACAATGTGAAAACGTACGTTTTGCCGATGTTGGTTGGACTGACATTACCGCTACCACCGCTGTCACCACTGAGCTTTTAAAAGGCTTAGGCTACACCACTAAAACCGACCTGCTTTCAGTACCTGTGACTTATTCTTCAATGGCTAACGGCGACATCGATGTGTTCCTAGGGAACTGGATGCCGACTATGGAAGGGGACATTGCTAAATACCGTGAAGCGGGCACTGTCGAAACGGTTCGTGCCAATCTAGAAGGTGCTAAATACACGTTAGCGGTACCTAAATACGTGTATGACGCGGGGGTTAAAAGCTTCGCAGATTTAGCTAAGCACGCCGATAAATTCAAAGAGCGTATCTACGGCATTGAGCCAGGTAACGATGGTAACCGCCTAATCCAATCGATGATCGATTCTGACGCTTTTGGCTTAAAAGATTTCAGCCTAGTTGAATCAAGCGAAGCGGGCATGGTGTCGCAAGTATCACGTTCAGCGCGTCGCAGCCAATGGGTCGTTTACCTTGGTTGGGCACCGCACCCGATGAACAGTAACGTTGAGATGGAATACCTTTCTGGCGGTGATGACTTCTTCGGCCCGAATTACGGTGGCGCGAATGTTTACACCAATGTTCGTTCAAACTACCTATCTGAATGTTCAAACGTCGGTCAGCTTCTGCAAAACCTAGAGTTCACTCTAGAGATGGAAAACCAATTGATGGAAGCGATTTTGAACCAAAACGTGAAACCTGAGAAAGCGGCTCAGCAATGGTTGAACAGCAATCCACAACAAGTGGAAGCTTGGTTAGACAACGTTAAGACACATAAAGGTGAATCAGCAACTCAAGCGCTTACTGAATACCTAATACAGGTAAAAGCATAGTTCTACCTATCGACCTATTTACTAAAGCTATATCAAGCATAAAGGTGGGCTCCGGCCCGCCAATAATGAAAGGCAATATTGTGAATTTTATTACGGAAAACAAAATCCCTGTCGGACAATGGATGGAAGCTGGTGTCGACTGGTTAACTATCAACGCAGCGGGCTTTTTTGATGCTATTTCTATCTTTTTAGAAACCGTTATTCTGTTTTTAGTCGATGTATTTAAATGGATGCCGCCTGCGCTCCCTATCGTGATTACTGCTGCGATCGCTTGGTATTTACACCGTAAATTGTCGTTGGTGATCTTCGTTGTCGCGGCGCTTCTGACCATTCTCAACCTTGGCTATTGGCAAGAAATGCTGGAAACTTTTGTTCTCGTCTTTGCGGCGACAACGATTTCCGTATTAATTGGCGTACCGGTTGGCATCATGGCGGCGCACCGTCCTTGGTTATACACCTTACTGCGCCCCATTCTCGACTTAATGCAGACGGTCCCAACGTTTGTTTACCTTATCCCAACCTTGGTGTTATTCGGCTTAGGTATTGTGCCGGGGTTAATCTCAACCATTATTTTTGCTATCGCGGCGCCTATACGTTTGACCTACTTGGGCGTGACTAAGGTGCCAGAAGAGCTGATTGAAGCCGGTAAAGCGTTTGGTGCTAGCCGTATGAAATTGCTCGTGAAAGTGGAATTGCCGGCAGCATTGCCAAGCATTATGGCAGGTATCACTCAGTGCATCATGTTGTCGCTTTCTATGGTCGTGATCGCGGCGCTTGTTGGTGCTGACGGGCTTGGTAAGCCAGTGGTTCGTGCCTTGAATACAGTGAATATCTCACAAGGTTTTGAAGCGGGACTGGCGATTGTACTTGTCGCTATCATTCTTGATCGCTTGTGCAAAACGCCTAATCAGAAGGAGGCTTAATCGTGTCTATTCCTCAGCAACAAAAGACAGTGGACGCAATTACGATTAAAAACCTCGATGTCGTTTTTGGTGATAAATCGAAGCAAGCTCTTGAGTTACTCGATCAAGGCAAAACTCGTCAGGAGATCATTGATGAGACAGGCCAAGTCGTCGGCGTAGATAATGTGTCGCTAACGGTTAAAGAGGGCGAAATCTGCGTGCTGATGGGCTTGTCTGGGTCAGGGAAATCTTCATTGCTTCGTGCGGTAAACGGTTTGAATGAGATCAGCCGCGGCTCGTTGGCAATCAAAGATGGCGATAAGCAGGTTGATTTGGGTGAACAGTGCGATGAGGCGACACTGCGCCACCTTCGAACTCACCGTGTTTCTATGGTGTTCCAAAAGTTCGCCTTGATGCCTTGGTTAACCGTGTTAGATAACGTGGCGTTTGGCCTTGAAATGCAAGGCGTTGCTAAGAATGTTCGCCGAGCTAAGGCGCGTAAGCAGCTTGAAATGGTGGGTCTCGCAGAATGGGAAACCAAATTCCCTCATGAGCTTTCTGGCGGTATGCAGCAACGTGTTGGTTTAGCTAGAGCTTTCGCCATGGACACAGACATTCTATTGATGGATGAACCGTTTTCAGCGCTTGACCCATTGATTCGTGCACAACTTCAAGATGAGCTGATCACACTGCAGAACAAGCTCAATAAAACGATTTTGTTCGTAAGCCACGACTTAGACGAAGCGCTGAAGATTGGTAACAACATTGCGATAATGGAGTCAGGCAAGCTGATTCAACATGGCAAACCTGAAGAGATCGTACTCACACCGAAAACGGAATACGTGAAGGACTTCGTTGCTCATACTAACCCATTGAATGTACTAAAAGGTCGTTCACTGATGCAACCTCTGGATTCTTTAAAACAAGAAGATGAAAGCTGGCAGATCTGCGATTCAAAAGACCTATGGGTTGAGCAGAGCGAAGGGGAGCTATCTGTAAAAGGTGAATCGGATTTGGCACTTGTCGAGTGGAATGAGTCTGATGATTTAACCGAGATCAGCGGGTCGAGTGTGGTTGTCGTAAGCCCTGAAATCGGTATGCGTGATGCAATCAAGCTCAAGCAGATCAGCAACCATCCGATCTTGCTGGTTGAAGACAATCAACTGGTCGGAATCTTGGATAACAGTGAGTTCTACAACGCATTGACGGGGAATTTCCAACTCAATAATGCTGCTTAGTCGTTTGAGTTAAGCACACTCGCTTTTTAATGATAAATAGGTAGTGAAACCTCGCTACCTATCTGACTCTACTCTCTTTTTATTTTTCTTTTGTTCGCAACTTTTCTTTGATGGTTCGCCGCTTCAAACCGGAATATCAGTACTCAAAGTACAAAAGTGTTGTCACGCTCAAACTCAGAGGCATAGAAAAGATTGAGAATAGTATGAACATCAGTACAATGCGGAAAAATTAATGAAGTAATTTATCAATTTACAGTGTAATTCCCGAGCAGCTTTGGCTCTATTACTTGGAGTTTCGAATCGCTTGAACACTGTGAAAACATTCACCGTATATTAGTACAAAGGTCTGCATCTTGGACAAACATGACGAAATCCTGGTCGCTATTCGCCAAATTATTCGCGCTATCGATTTACATTCGAAGAAGCTGAGTAAAGAGTATGGTTTGACTGGCCCTCAATTAATCTTAATGAGAGCAATCCAAGAAATGGGTAACGTGACGATCAAAGAATTGTCTAATCACACCAATGTAAGCCAAGCGACCACCACTACGATCATTGATCGTCTAGAGGTGAATGGCTATGTACAACGTATCCGTAGTGTTTCTGACCGCCGTAAAGTGCATGCAAACTTGACCGAAAAAGGTCAAGAGCTGCTAAACAATGCGCCACCACCACTGCAAGATAGCTTCGTTAACAAATTTCAAAACCTTGAGCCGTGGGAGCAAAGTCTGCTGCTTTCTTCGATGCAACGCGTGTCATCTATGATGAACGCGGAAGACATTGATGCCGCTCCAGTTCTTCAGCTTGAAGGTATTGCTAATATCGCGAAAAGCTAGATAACACAACCTGGGAACACGAGTTAAATTCAACCCTCGGTACTTATGAATCGGTTAGCTTCCACGATGGTGAGCTTTACCTATTTTGTTTTTAACTTCTCAGAAAAATTGAGTCTTGTATTTCCCTCCACATGAGTTAGGTTACCTGGCTATTTAAAGCTTACTGATTTTTCGACACGTATCTTTATCTGATGATCAGCTACGTCATACAACCTTCTGTAAGCCACAAAACTTTTTTCAAAATAAGCGCGTTCTATTAACTGGAAAAAGCCCTCTTAAATCGCCTATTTGGTGCCTTAAATTGGCTAAAAATGGGTGCTTTAAGTTGCTGTTTTTGTTGGTTTTTAATTTGGTGTTTTCTGAAGATCTCAGTGGTAGTCTTAGCTTACTTTCTTTAGGGGGCTAAATGGACACTAATAACAGTACTTATCATCACCACAATTTCGCTCAACAAGATCTGTCCGATATGACTTTCACAGCATGTACCTTTATTCGTTGTGACTTTAGGCGTTGTAACCTACGTGACACGACCTTTATTAATTGTAAGTTCATTGAGCAAGGCGATATCGAAGGATGCCACTTTGGTATCGCAGACCTGCGTGATGCAAGTTTTCAGAGCTGCCAGCTCGCCATGGCGAATTTTAGTAACGCCAATTGCTATGGGATTGAGTTACGTGAATGTGACTTGAAAGGGGCTAACTTTACGAGAACGAACTTTGCCAACCAGGTGAGTAATCGTATGTACTTTTGCTCAGCGTATATCACAGGCTGTAACTTGTCTTATGCTAACTTTGAACAGGCTTGTTTAGAAAAATGTGAGCTGTTTGAGAACCGTTGGATAGGGACTTACCTTGCAGGAGCGTCATTAAAGGAGTCGGATCTGAGCCGAGGCGTATTCTCTGAAGATGTATGGGGACAGTTCAGTATGCAGGGAGCAAACTTGTGTCACGCTGAATTAGAGGGGTTAGATCCTCGAAAGGTTGACACATCGGGCATTAAAATTGTCGCTTGGCAACAAGAGCAACTGCTTGAAACTATGGGTATTGTGGTGATGCCTGATTAATAGGGTTAGCGAAATCTTTGATTAACCGAGAAAAGACGGTTGTTTTGCTTCTAACCACTCTGGCTGCACATGGTTTATACCTGCTTTATCTATGAAACTTATCTTGTAAGAGTTTTAGGTAAGGTGTTGATTTAAATAGTCAAAGCAAGATTAAAATAAGGCACTTTCCTAGCAGGAAAGTGCCTTGCTCTTATCGGTTGAGTGCTTTACGTACTCACAATCTATTCACCGACTTTGGCCCAGTTCGAACTAACCTCTAAGCTAAATCACGCCCTAATCTTTGATGGGCACCCGCGTTCTTCTGCAGCTTGAAGCCTTGCTAAGTGTGGCGTAGTCAAAGTTATATGGCACAGAATGGTTGGTTTTTATTAATGTTTGTACAAGGCTGAGATTCTCGTTTGTTCGTGTTACGCCCCAATTCAACCACTTGTTTACCATTGACATCAAACATCGAGAAATCGTATGTCTCAACTTGATCTGTGTCCCATCGGTCTAGCTTGAGTGTTTTATTCTTTAAGTCTACTTGCGAAACCCATAAAGTTGGAAAGTTCGCGTCATAGGCGACGTCCCATTTTGTATATCCGCTACGCATCTCATGAGCAACACCTTCAATAATATTACTTAATTGTTTGTTGTCGCGGATACCAAAACGCTCTTCATACGCTTTTACTTCCTTAAGAGCGTATTGAGCACGATAACGACGATCTATAGAGTTGATTGAAGCTGTTGGGAAGCGCTTTTCACTTAATAATTCTCTGTCCATTTCTGTCATAGTATCAAACGTTGGATTGTTTGAAATGACATCTAAAGAACCTGTTCCTCGGTAGAGTTTCTTTTCACCATTTACCATTTCAACAAGGATGGTCTCACCAGAGTTATCAGCAAAAATGAAGTGAGCCAAGAAGTGGTTTACAGTTGTATTCGCATCATACAGACCAGGTACGCCACCAAGTTTTTGGTCACGGATGTTGGTGTTATTGATAATAGACTCAACTTCATCAAGGCTTTTTGCATTCGCAATAACGTATTGCACGAATCGCTGACCATCGATGTCTTGATTACCTTTTACTCGCGCTTTTTCATCTTGCCAGTCTGTATTGAGATAATGAATTTGACCAAGAACACCATGTTCGTTGATTGCTTCTGTGACAAACTCTGCGTCGAAGCTTGCAATCTCAATCATGGCATGTTTTGACTTGTAAATTTGATGGGCTCCCCCTGATTTGCTGAGGCCGACACCGTATACCGTGGGTGCACGTGTATCAAGGACAGTTCCTCTCGGTACACCGCGCACAACCCCTTGATCGTAACCTTCCCAGTCCATTGAACGTGTGACCATCGTCGTATCTAAAGTATCCGAGTGGTATAAAGCTCGTGTACAAGCTTGTGCTGTACCAGAAATGGCTTCAATCGTTGTGGCAACTAGGGTGAGTGTTAATAATTGTTTTTTCATGATTTAAGTAACCTAAAAGATAAGTTCGTATGTGTCGAATGCTAGGTGTTATGCGCTCGCTATATATGTCATTGGTCGATAGAATTTTGCACTCTTCAGAGTTGTGGCTAATTCAACTTTTATTTCTCAGAAACATATAATAATGAGAAATTGAAGTGTTCTTGTGATTTCGTTGCTATTATGCAACTTTGTTTATATTTGTTCAATTGGCCATCAACAAGTTAAAGCTCTTCATAAGCGGCATTGAATCACTTAGTAGTTTAGGTTTAATATACGGTTTCGCGGCTGCACATGTTTATACTCAGTTCAATCTAGAGAAAATTATGACTATAGAAAATGTGCTTCCTGAAGATTATGCAGAAATGCTTAAGGTTTGGGAGAATTCAGTCCGAGCAACTCATGACTTTATTACAGAAGAAGATATTGAGTTTTTTAAACCTATCATCATGGAACATGCGTTCCCTGCGGTTTCTTTGAAATGCGTTAAAAATGAAAGTGGTTCGATTGTTGGCTTCGTGGGCGTCCATGATGCAAAAGTCGAGATGCTTTTCGTTTTGAACGAAGTTCGAGGACAAGGAGTGGGTACGGTGTTGTTGCAACATGCGATTGAGCAGTTGGCAGCGACCAAAGTTGACGTGAATGAGCAAAACCCACAAGCGGTAGGCTTCTATCAGCACATGGGGTTCAAAATTGAATCACGCTCACCACTTGATGACATGGGGAAACCATTTCCAATTCTGCATATGACGCTGTAAGACTCGGTTGTCGTATCACCCGGTTGTAACCAACCACAGTCGCTAGAAGAAAAGCCCAAAGCTAATAACTTTGGGCTTTTCCGTATTTGATAGCCAACATTTGAGAATGCTTTGAAAAAGATAAATGCTTTGCTATCTCGAATTTGATTAGTGCATACCCGAACGCATTTTGTCGGCGAGGGCAAAGAACACAAACAGCACAAAACACACCAAAGCAACACTAAGTGAAATTAGTATCGTTGTGGCATCTTTTGTCATTAATGGAACCACGATAGAAGCTAATGCTATCAAGATTACAAGGATATGAACGATTCGTCCGGGGATTGGATTTTTATGACAGAATGAAGCCCATAGGTAACGCATTATTAACACCAGAACAAGATTATTGGGTCTATTTTATTAGCTTAATGAGTGTTTTGTAAATAGCTTTTCATCCGGGTGATCGTAAATATGATCTAAGTAAACGATTTAAATCACAGTGATTTATTGTTTTTTTATAAGGCTAAAAGTATGCAAGTGAAAATAATAGTATTCTGTATCCTTTAGCTTGGTAAGTTAAAATTCGGCAAATTTTGGTTTCTTGACCGAATACCTCACTTATTAAGTATGTTTTTAATATATTGTTTTTGCATCTGCATGCATATTGTAAATGTAAATGTAAATTAAGTGGGAAGTGGTTTGGATCTGTGAATCGTTTTGTGTAATTTATTAAAGAGAATGTTCGAATTGAGAGCACGGTAAGCTTGTCGTAGATTGGGTTTGATATACTCAAAGTTCATTCTACGAAGATGATGGAGATGATATGTCGAAAACCGCGAAGATCATGAATGAAGATAAGCTGGTTAAGAAGGCTCTAGAAGTCGGTTTTAAAATGGCAAAGTTGCAAGGTTTCGATTTGCCGAACTCATCTCAACCAATCAAGGTTAAGGCAGTTTATCTATTTCTTGTTGAAGTTAATCAAATTATTCCGTTACCAGACAGTAAGTTGGACGGTGCAAATATCAAGAAGCGCCTGGCTTTATGGATACACAACGCATTGCCTGATAACGACCCTCTGAAGTAAGCAAAGAGTAATTCGTTTTTATCTTTGAGACCTAGCGACCATTTGTTAGGTTTCTTTGTATTATGGTGACCAGTTCAAGTTCAAGTTCGAGATACTTCAATAAAGTAGTATCAAACCTTGGTAACCATCTATCTGTACTTCATCTATATATTCTCCCACTCTACCATCAGCACTTACGGGCTTCATTGGTGGGTCAAATCGAATAGAAATTTTCTCTGCGGCATAAAAGTCAGCATTTTTCCCATAAAAATCGGTGCGATAGGGAACGCGTCCATGATCAAATTCTCTGGCAATCACCATGTCTTCTGGGCCGCCTTCGACAACCTGTTTATCTGATTGATAAAGGAAATAGGCATGAGTAGGTAATAGTGAAACCTTGCCATTCGGTAGATCTGGGTGATCGATGCGGGGTTGTGACGCCTTACCAACAATCAAGTAATTCTCAGGTTGTGGAGTACGGGTTGAGATCATTAGTGTAAGTGTTTGGAAGCCCTTTGGTATGGCTTCTGAAGGCACACCCAAGTCAACTTTGAGCAGTGCTATGTGCCTGTAAGCTATATTTTTGGTACGCGAGCTTTCCAGAAATTATCTGTTGTGGTGTTGTCGCTCCCATACACGTAACTACTTTTCCACTGTTTGAAGTAGCTGTGCATGGGATGGTGGTTGAGGTAATAGATAGCGAGCGTCGAGTATTGGTCTTGTTGCCAATTTTCTTTGTTGTTCCCAAAACTTCGATAGCCCGTCATAGCTCTTGCCACTACCGTCATGAGTGCTTGCTCTTATCCAATCAGAAGGCACTTGCCAGGTAAGTGCTTGGTTCTGAGTCATGTTCTCGGTGTTATCTTCACTGACAACAAGGTGAGACCATGTAGTGACTTGATTGTTGGCGTTTACCTCAAAAGGATATTCAATCTCAAAATTCCCACCTTGTGCAAAGCGTGAAAACTCAAAATCTACACTATCGAATTGTTCAGAGTGATAAAGGTAGAGTGCACCACCTTGTTGGAAATGTTCAAAGACATCGGTATCCCAAGGTGGTAGTTGGTAAAGGGCAAAACCTGCGTGCATTGCGTCTGCGGTATAACTGATAAGCATGGGTTTACGGTTTAATAGGGTATTCTCGCCATGAGTTGGGTTTGTCTCTGCAAGGATTGTGTCTTCTGAAAAGTGTAAAAAGAAATCTTCGTAATCGATGTCGTATCGTTCAGCTATTTCTCTAATCTCGTCTTCGAGTAAACCTGAGTTTAACTCTAACTTTTGGTTGTACATGTAGCCAACGGCCGAAATATTGGTTTTAAGGTTTTGGTTAGCATTAGATCCAAATATCAAACCACTATGGTTGAGCTCCCAATCAATCACATCGTGGGTAGATATTTCATTGCCTTGTAAATCACTCTCTTGCTTATGTTGACTGGGCAGAACGATTGCGTAGTTAGGCGAAATAATATTGGGAACGGTAAGGCTGGTAAGAAATAGGACAGAGAAAAACCGTGTTGTTTTCATTAAGTTTCCTAACCATTCACTCTTTATGTGTTATACCTATTTGGTAAGTGTATCTAATCTTAATATCTGTGCTCCGTTTCGTGGTATGCCTGGTGTTGAGGTGCGTATTCTTTTACTGATTCGGCGCGTTACTTGCTTCTTCTATTGGCGGAAGCGTTTTGTTAGCGGTGGAAACTTGACAGGTTAACGCTTACTAACAAGTATTAAATTGATGATTTTTAATCCTTAATCCATAAATTTGCCAATTTTGAATGCTGTTTGTGGCGTAGGTGTGGATATTCATTTTGACGTTCAATATGACTGGACTTACTAAATAGCGAGGGAATACCTCTTATGATGTCTTTACTGTTTCTACTATTACTCGTGGCGATGTTATGCGCTTTTTTCGACAAGAAGACCGCAGCTTATGGCTTTTTTGCGGGCTCCGTGATCCTAGGGTTGTATTGGTTTAATCACCATGCGACTGATTCATTACCCATCTTATTGTAAGGAGCTAACATGAATCGAGATCAGTTAACGATCCTAAATACGCTTGGCCTACTCGGTATGACAGCCGTTCTGTTGATAGGCTTTATCCTTCAGTTTGTTCTTCATGAGCTGCCTTGCCCGCTGTGTTTATTGCAGCGCATCGGTTTCGTGATGGTCGCGTTTGGCTTTATGTTGAATGTAGTTTATGGACCTCAACCTCGTCATTATGGCATTGTTTTGATCGGTGCCTTGTATGGTGTCGCTACCTCACTTCGTCAGGTCTCGCTGCATGTGATTCCAGGCACACCAGGCTATGGTAGTCCTATCTTTGGAATGCACTATTACACTTGGGCTTTCGTGTTATTTGCTGCGACCATATTAGCGGTTGCCGTCATTCTAATATTGACCAATAAAGAGCCATCGCAAGAAGCTTATAAGATGAATAATTTGGGGCGTGTGGCGTGCTTATTAGCCATCGTCGTGGTTGCACTCAATGCTATCGCTACCTTTGTTGAATGTGGACCTTATCAGTGCCCAGACAATCCAGTGAGTTATTGGCTACTGAGCTAGCTGTCCTGTCAGTTTATTTAGTGAAAAAGAGAGCCACAGCGCCAGCTGTGGCTTTGTTGTTAATGTATGACTCCATTAATCGGGGCGTGGTCACTTTGAGCATATTGTGGATTACCTTGGTAAGGCGCCGTTAAACACTTCGCCAGTGAGCATTTTTTCGAGCTCTGTTTTTGTGTTCATGGTTTATATCTTGCGAATCAATATTGGTATCAGAATACTGATAAATAGACAAAAAAAAGAAAGGCGTCAGCCTTTCTCTTCCTATTTTGTGCCTTTAAGCACTAGCGTTAAGTGAGCCTAGTTCTTCAGAAAAAGGCTCTTTTGACCGTTAGATTTGCTTAACAAAACCCATTAGGTGCTGCTTTACTTCGTCTGAAGCAAATGCGCTTTCTACTGAGTACTTGTAGATTTCTGCGTAATCTTCTTTCGTTAGGTCGAAAGTTTCACACACGCGTTTCACTTCGTTAGTCATTGTTGTGTTAGATACAGTGCGGTTATCTGTGTTGATTGTTACAACGATGCCATCTTTCTTGAATTCAGAAATTGGGTGATCGCTGAATTTGTGAATACATTTAGTTTGAACGTTACTTGTTGGGCAAGTTTCAAGCGCAACCTGCTTCTCTTTCACAATGTTGTACGCATCTTCGTTACCTTGGATGTGAACACCGTGGCCAATACGCTCAGCGTCTAGCATAGTGACTGCGTCGTAAACGTTTTGACCGTGCCATTGCTCACCTGCGTGAACCGTCACTCGGTAGCCTTGCTCGATAGCGTATTGCGTGTATTCAGGGAACTCAGCACAGAAACCTGGCTTTTCACCGCCAGCAATATCAAATGCTACAACGCCTTTATCAAGGTATGGCTTACCTGCATCGATCACGTCTTTGATTGAATCTTTAGGGAACATACGCAGTACAGACATAATGTAGTTGCCCTTGATGTCGTATTTCTCTTCAGCACGTTTCATGCCTTTCACTGCACTTGCAATGATCGCGTCAAGAGACAGGCCTTTATTCACGTGTAGGATTGGTGCGAAACGAACTTCTAGGTACTTAACGTTTTCTAGTGCTGCGTCTTCGTAAAGCTCAAAAGAGATACGCTCAATCGCTTCTTCAGTTTGCATCACTTTTAGTGGCAGGCTGAAACAAGCTAGGTACTCATCTAGGTTTTTGCAATCTTCTGGCACAGTTAGAGATTGAACAACCGCATCGCGGTCTTCAGGTAGTTCGATATTGTACTGTTTTGCTAGATCAATAATCGTATCTGGGCGAACACTTCCGTCTAGGTGGCAGTGTAAGTCAATCTTTGGTAGTGCTAGAAAATCCATGAGTATTCCTTAATTCTATTATTCTTTGAGTGTGTTAACTCACATGCGCTCAATTTACCAAGAGCATGATATGATTTAAAGTGACAAATAATCATCATTAACCTGAATTTGGGGAATATCATGGTCGATGTTAAAAGCTTACTTAAATGCGATATGAATTTGCTGTTGTGCTTACACGTTCTGATTGAAGAACGCAGTGTGAGCAAAACGGCAGAGCGGCTGTTTTTGAGCCAATCTGCGGTAAGCAAACAACTCACCAAGCTGCGAGCTTTGTTTGACGACCCGCTATTTGAGCGTGAGTCTAAAGGATTATTCCCAACCCCAAAAGCACTCTTGTTAGCGCCTAAGATCCACCAAATCTTGCTACAAATTGAAAAGCTAACTGTCCCTGAGGTGTTTGACCCTAAGGAGAGCGAGCGTACTTTCACTATAGACCTTGTTGAAACCGCCTACACAGCGGTTTATCCGCAATTTATGCCGACAGCGCTTGCAGATGCACCCCATATCACCATCAACAGCTCAACGTGGAGTAGTGATAGTTTCAAGCGTTTACTCAAGCGCGAAGTCGATTTTGGTATCGGTATTTTTGAATTAGATGAACGTGCTTCAACCCATGTGCAATGTATTCCGGATGAATTAGATTTCGTTGAGTTGTGCTTGGATTATTCCGTTTGTTTGATGCGTAACGATCACCCTGCTTTACAAGAGGAGTGGAACCTCGACACCTTTCTTAAGTATCGTCACATACAATTGGTGACGGGCGGAGCGGGCGACTGGTTATTGATGGAAGTACTTAACGCAAAGCAGTTAGAGATCAACAAGGCCGCGAATGTATCTGATATCACTAGTGCCATTAAACTCTGTAAGCAGAGCGACCTGTTGATGTGCTATCCATACAACTCGGTGCGCGATTATATCGATAGCGGTGAATTAGTGATGAAGCCCGTTCCCATCGATTTGGTACCAGGTGGGTTATTCTTGTTGTGGCACCGTTATTTTGATTCTGAGCCTAGCCATCGCTGGCTGCGAGAGCTGATTGTTAACAAGACGCAAGACACTCAAGAGTGATGGTGTTTAAACGCATTGTAATTCGTAAAATATTTTTCGTTTTTCGTTCGTCTTTTCAGACTGGGTATCGTCTTAATTGGGGGCGTAATTCCCGATAATAGTGAGAGAGCAAAATGAATCTAATGGCTGCGTCATTGATTCCACAACAAATAATTGAGGATGCCTGTGAGTGAGCGATCATGCACGGTGTCGCTTTTCGACAAGCTGATAATACCGCAAGGCACTGCCCATGAATCTGAATATTGACATGGGTAGAGTGAGCGTTTTCTTATCGAGCCTTGTTTAACGGAAGTGTATGGGTGAGATCTGCCACAACCATGGTATTTTGGTTCTGAGTGTGATGGTGGTTTTGCAGAGTACACCAAAGTTGCCGCGAAACATGCATATGCAGTGAACAGTTCTATATCAGATGTAGAGCTGGCATCTTTCCCATGTTCTTACTCGACAGCAGAAAACATGCTGGCTCGATCTAATGTGACTGAAGGCGTTCGCGTGTTGATCTATGGTGCATCAGGCGGTGTGGGTTCTGCGGCGATTCAATTGGCAAAAGCTTGTGGTGCACATGTGATTGCGATTACTAGCCAAAGTAAAAATCAACAGTTGCTAGCGCTCGGTGCTGATGAGGTCGTTACCCGAGTGCTGATTTGGTCGAAGCCTTGGGTGAAAGCACCGTTAACGTTGTGATCGATTTAGTAGCCGGTGATAAGTGGCCTGAATTCCTTGAAGTCTTAAAGGCGCATGGTCGTTATGCCGTGTCTGGTGCGATTGGTGATGCGATGGTCTTGATGTACGTATTTTTTATCTAAAAGATTTGAGCTTTTTCGGTTGTACGGTGTTAGAGCCGCAAGTGTTTCAAAACTGAGTTAACCGCATTGAAAAACAGCAGACTAAGGCGATTGTTGCGCAGCCTTTCCCGCTTGCCGATATCCATACAGAACAAGATGAATTTTTGAATAAAAAACACGTTGGTAAGATAGTATTGGAAGTCGCTGAGCGCTAGTTTAATTAGCTTCATAGTCCCAATTTATGAGATAGCAAGTGTTATTAGCTCGCTTTTTTGTTTTAGGAGATACATCATTTTGCTTTAACAGCTTGATGAGTAATAGATTATATACAGCTAAACAATTAATGGTTCATTTATCACTGTATGGTTTATGAGTCGCCTGTGCGATAATCACCAGCGTTATATATCCCGATTTATGTTGTATTCATCTAGGAGCCGTATTGATGTTTAAAAGGGTATTACAGGCACTATTTTCCCCTTTCGCTTCCAAGCAAGGTAAGCAAATAACTTCCTCACAAAGTGCCTCTCAAAAAGTCGTCTCCGATCAGGGCTGCTCTCCAGTACAAACGACTGTTAAGCCTTCGATCTTTGTTCCGTCTTCGTCAAATGAACCATCATCATTAATCGTCGATAAAGCGATGAGCCTTCACGATGGAGAATTTCTTGATTATCTGTTTGGAGAGTCACGTCTGCGAACGGAATCTGATCCATTTAGTGACTTTGTGGCCTGCCAAGTTGAACGTTTGATTCGTTCTCCTAAAGCGCTTCTCAATGAACTGCCTGTAATGCCGGCTTCTGTCACGACATTAATGGGTGAACTACAGAGTGATGAGTTTGATGTTGATGCCCTGCTAATGGTGATTGAGCGAGAGCCGAGCATGGCTGCGGATGTGATTAAATTAGCGAACAGCGCATACTACAAACGCAGTGAAAAACAGGTAACCGATCTAAAAACCGCATTCTTAAATATGGGTTCACAAGGTTTGGTAGAGGGTGTAGTGAATTCGTACATGAAGAATTTTACCCCGGGCAACAATATTTATTGGCGCCATTTCGGTGAGAAAATTTGGAACCACAGCATCCAAACGGCTTCTTTTTCAAAGGAGTTAATGAAAGAATCGCCATCTCAAGAAGAGCAGGCTAGCGCCTATTTTATTGGGCTGATCCGTAACCTCGGTAAGATGATCATTTTCCAGATGATGGTGGAGGCTTTCAAACATGTTGACCCTTCTGTGCCGCCTAACTCATTGGCGTTGAAGCGTTTAATCAACAGTTACTCTATTCGTCTCACCTATACCATTGCTAAGTTCTGGGGGTTACCGGATTCGGTACTGACAGCTATTGGCTATCAAGAGTCGAGCCGCTACGCATGCACACCGCTCGGCCAAGCCGTGTTTGAGGCTAACTCGTTGAGTGAGCTGACGTATTTATTGGATGCTCAGGCGATAGATATCGAGCAATTTAAGAGCCGATGTAAGGAGAGACTGACGTCATCCGCAGCCTACAAGGTGGCCAATCGCATCTATAAAGAGTCTATGGTTGCGTTGGCTGGATAAGCCATTGGCGTTGACTGTGGTCGCAGATTTACAGCGGTCTTTTGTGAATGGTCTTACGAATGAGTAAGACCATTTTTTTTATTGAAGCCGCTTCGATGTGCGCGAATTTGGTTTAAGGGATTTCAGATAGTTCTTGCTTTAAGTCATCAATTTTACGCTGCTCTTTTTCTATCTTGCGCTGATATTTTTTAATTTTGTCCGACCTGTTGCCTTGTTTGGCTTTTTCTAAGTCGGCTTGGTATTCAGCCAAATCTTCCTCATTAGATTCGATTTTTTCACGAAGGTCGTCTTTCAAACCTTCGTTGGTGCAGTTTTCTTTTGCCTCTTTTAATGCCGTTGTGAGTCGGTCGACTTTGTATTGATTGTCGTATTGCTTAGCTTGTTCGATTTGATACTCGATCTCACAAAACTTTTTCTCACAGCCAGTAAGTGAGTTGCAGGTCGTGCTTGCCATACTGCTAAAAGAAAATGCACTGAGGAGCAGTATTGAGCCTTTTAGGTGTCGGTTCATGATTTACCTTCTACTGGTTCTATGGTTTTAGCCTAGTTTCATTACAACTTAACACCCGCACGCATTGCTTATGACAGAGGAGTGTTAATGGTAAGTCTATATGTACAATGACTTATCTCTATTAAAGATAGAATCAAATATGGCTAACCCACAACTTATCGAGGTCACACCAACCGAATCCATTTACTCTTGCTCCGCGTATTTTTTCAGATACTTCTAGATTGAATGCCTCTTGCTTAAGCTCGACCACAACTTCAGTCTTGTATAGCCAGCATTTGAGTTTCAAGAGCGTTATGGCGGCTTGCTCGAAGTCTGGTTCGCACTGAATTGAGGTTAAAGCCTGCTCGATGTTTGCGAGCATCTCAACGGGTAGCGACAAATCTTCGAAAGGGAAACGGGTGAAGAAGCCTAACCAAGAAGAGAATGAGTGGTTTTCATCGATAATGCTGCATAAAGCAGCGTCTTTTATCGTTGAAAAATCCCCATACTCGACGGTGAGTTTAGTCTCACCAGGCGCTGAAGATTTCTTGAAAAAAGCTTGGCATTCCGAGGTGTCTTCGACGGTGAATGTTCGGTTGGTAGAAGACAACTTTGGATTTTGAATTTTGAAAAAAGTAGAGCCGTGAACTCGCGCATGTGCACAGCTGTACTCGCCAACTTTGAGTGTCTTTTCAGGCATTTTTACGCACACCTGATTTTGAGCACACGCTTTACTCTCTGCCCACTCTGGGTAAACCCATAATTCGACTCGATTTAGTATCGGAACCTGACTTGAATAAGCATCATTGCGGTTCAGTCTTAGCATCTTGTTTGAGAATATCGCCAATGAGAATGGACCGGAACCGACCAACCTATCGACAGAATTAGGCTCAAAAATCGATGCTTCGGCTCTAGCAAGTAATCGGGGTAGATGCCAATCCGTCTTGCTGAGTTTTATTGTGATAATGTTGCCTGAAGACGCAGAGACTTCAGCAATATGTTGATAGCAGCGATGCCATAACTTGCTTGAAGCGAGTAAACTCAGACAGTGTGCGATGTCTTGAGCTTCCAGTGTTCGGCCATTGTGGAATTGCACACCATCACGAATTTGGAAACGCCAGATTGTTGCGTCTTCATTGGGTTGCCAATGATAAGCCAAGTCGCTATATAATTTACCTTGTTGTACAGAGGTGAGACGTTGGCAAATCTGCATCACTAAGAAACGTTCGGTACGTCTCAGCACACGCTGAGGGTGAAGCGCTTCGAGCTCACGGTGAAAGGGAATGTACGCGACGCTCTGCGCCGATTGACTAGCGCTATTTAGAAAGGCTTGCAGTTCCTTACCAGCATTCCGTCCATTAAAGCTTAAGGTGCTGAAAACCTGCTCGATGTTGCCGGAATCTGCTTGGCTTTGTGCGTATTGGTAGCACGCTTCCATCGGTTCAATCAGACACGTGAGTTGTGCCTTTTTATTGCGTCCTGAACTGGCTTGCCACTCAATCCAGCCTTGCGCTGTCATTGCTTTGAGTAGGGTTTGAACGTGACGCTCACTCACATGTAGAAGCGTTGCGATTTGACTGACTTGGCAGCGTGATACCCCAGGCCCAAAAGCCTGAAATATCTTTTCGTACAGTTCAAGCTTGCGCTTTATGTTGCCCAATTCGAATTCCTAAATGTTAGGTTGAGTTAAGTGTTGGTAGCCGGCATCAGCGAGTGCTTTTTCCATGGTTTCAAGAACCTGTGCACTTATCTTTGAGTTTAGGATATCAGACTCAAGTTTTCCCTCTAATACAAGTTGCGAGAAGTGCTCGATTTGATACTCGAACCCATTACCTTGAATGGGGTGCTCGATGGTGAAGGTTTCTTGTTTGTACTCCACCGTTATATGGGCTGGGTTCCACCACTTCTCTTTAATCGTAATGGCGATATCTGGGCCTGTTAATCGCGCTGCGCGTGGCAAGTTTCTTACCGTCGAAGCTGATATGGTCGCGTTGATCCCTCCAGAGAACTGGAAGCATGAATCGGTATCTACATTCGAACCTTCATAGAGGCTCGACATTTCGACTTTAGGTAGAGAAGGCGTAATCTCAAGAGTGCGACATAAATCGTAGAAGAACCACAGACCATACACTCCAACATCAAGTGTTGCCCCGCCGGCTAAATCCGGGTTGAAGATAAACAGGTTAGGGTCGTAGTCGTGCTCATTACCAAAGCTGGCTTCTATCGAATCAAGCTTAATCTGGTTGCTGGTTAAAAACGATGTAAGCTCGCGATAAGCTGGGAATACGACGGTCTTCATTGCCTCTAGCAACATTACGCCATTTTGTTCTGCCAGGGCTTTCATTTCTAGCCAATCACCAAGGTTGGTAAAAGCAGGTTTTTCTACCAAGACGTGCTTATTATGGCTTAGAAATAGTTTGGCTAGAGGTTTGTGATACGGGTGTACTGTGGCAATGTACACTGCTTCAACATCGTGATCTTGAGCCATGGCTTCATAAGAACCATAAGCTTTATCGCAATCAAACTTATTAGCAAAAAGAGCCGCTCTTGATTGGTCGCGTGCTGACACCGCGTAGAGTTCGCCAAATGAGCAGTGCTCTGTTAGCGCTGTGGCGAATCTATTCGCGATATTGCCGAGCCCTGCGATACCCCATTTAATCTTACGTTGCGTGTCACTCATCACTTACTCCAATCGTTGTTTTGTCTCAGTTTACTTAGGGCGTCACAAACAAATAGAGAACAGATCTTTCAATCTGTTCTCTATTTTTGTTATTTTAACCGAAGCGGTGGCTTTAGATTTGTGCGGAACGCCTCCAATCCGCTAGGGCTTTAATATGTTTTGGTCCGATGCCACAACACCCGCCAATAATATTCGCGCCAAGGGCATGCCAGCGTTTTGCATAGGTTAAGTAACCTTGGCCATCTAACTCGCGCATTTCTTGAAGCATGTCATTCGCTTCATGTTCACTGCTGATCGGAGCAAAGTTATTTGCATAGATACCGATTTCTAGATCTTGGCCTAACTCATCCATTACCTGTTTGGTTTCTATAATCGCTAGATCCATCACTTCCGGTACTGAACAGTTGAACATGATGCCTGTCGCGTTAGACTGGCAAACAAGCTTGACGGCTTCTTTTACGCTCTCACCAGAACGAATAGATGCAGAGTCGCCTTTGGTATCTTCTAAACTAAAGGCGTAGTAACACGGTTTCGTTGATTGCTTGAGTACCCCATGAATGGATTCAAACTCTTGTACGCTGCATAGGGTTTCGACTAACCACAGATCGATATTTGGTTCTTGTGCATCGTAGAGGGTTTGAATGATAGATGCCGCTTCTGCGACTTTGAATAAGTCTGGTCGGTAGCTGCCAAATGGCGGTGGAACAGAGCCTGCCACTTTGACCGTGTGAGGCGCTTGGTCAGCAACTGCTCTAGCTAATTTGCCAGACAGCGCTGCTAGCTCAAATCCTCTTTGTGCAAACAGTTCTTCACCCAAATGAAAAGGCACACACGCATAGCTATTAGTGGTTATGATTTCAGCGCCAGCATCGATAAAGTTTTGGTGCGCTTGGCTAACAAAACCTGGGGCTTCAATCAGCGCTTGAGCGCTCCAAAGAGGCTGTGAGAACGGCGCGCTAATTTTTTTGAGCTCTCGGCCCATGCCGCCATCAAGTATGGTGAGTGTTTTCATATTCAATACTATCTAAAACAATTGCTGAAGTTCTGCTGTCACCATATCAGACAACCTTGCTTGACTAAAGTAGTCCCAACGCTAGGTTATTAACTAAGCCGATACCGCATTTATGGGAATAATAAAATAATGCACCACTGGCGCTATGTTGTATTGGATTAGGGGGATATATTATTAGGGTCAATGATTAACTTGAACCCAACAAGCTGTAGAGGAAATTGCATTGAAGTTAACGAATAAGCTCGTGCGTTACCCGCACATTGATGTTGATCGTGCGTTTGAAAAAGAAGATGAGCTATTGCAGCAGATTCAAAATGGTGAGATTGGGCAAGCCTTAATGTTGTGGCAAGCCAAAACACCGACACTTGTTTTGCCTGCTGGTAACAAGTGGCCAGTGACGTTGGAGTCTAGAAAGCAACTCGATTCACAAGGTTGGCAACTCTCTTCTCGTAAAACGGGTGGTGCGCCCGTTCCCCAGCTACCCGGTGTGATTAACCTATCGCACATTTATCATTGGCCGAGCGATGAAGCGTATAATATTCAAAAAGCCTATCTACATTTATGTGATGTATTAACTCAATTTTTTAGAGAGTTAGGCGTTGATGTCGATGTGCACGCAACTCCAGGTTCTTATTGCGATGGCGATTACAACCTTAACATCAACAAGCAAAAAATAGTGGGGACGGCTCAACGGGTTTTGCTGAAACGAGGAGGCGGTCAAATAGTACTGTCCCAAGCCTGTATTTTGTTAGATGCATACTTAGAACACATCGTTGAGCCAGTGAACTTTTACAATCAAATTTGTGGTAACCCAATCGTTGTAGAGCCACACGTTCACACGCTTTTATCTGAACATGTGACGCCCATGCCCAACGTAGATTCACTCTTTCAGCTGCTGAGCCAAGCTTTTATTAAGCATGTATAGTGCTCTGTACCTGCCGGAATCAATGGGATTCGGCGGATAACTTTTCTTGAAGGTAAGGAATCTAAATGATTCCTTACCTGAACGATCGCGTCATAACTCAAGTCAGAATGAGTTATGACTAATCTAAATTCTGCTCTACAATCTAAGCACGGGTGTTTGTTGAACACTTTCATGCTTTTTTCGGGATTTTAGATACACTCATCCTGCGAAATGCCTAAGGCATCATAGACCTTAGGGTGAAGCTCACTAAGTTCGGTAAGGATGGAAAACGTACATACAGCAGTAGTGGTGTCGCTGTAAATTGCGATGTCAAACTGCTGAATAAATTCGATTAGGTTACTATGAATTAAGCCCAGCTTTTGCAGGGCTTTTTCGTTATGCTCTACCAACGTTATCAATCCATCCGCTATTTGTTGAGCTGTTTAATCAAGAGCTTTCAGCCTGCTTAAACCGGCTTTGACGCCAGTAATTGACTGAGGAGATAGCCGCTAAAAAGGCAACGACAGCGGTCATCACATGTATGACTGACTCCGACGTCCCTTCATACGCATTACTGCCTAAATCAATCGCTGCAGAAACGATAAATAGACGAATAGCTGTTACCAGTGATGCTGCGATCCCTGTTAGATCTGGAAAAACTTGCATCGATTTCGCAAAGAACAATCCAATCGATAACCCTGCACCTATTGAAAACAAGCACATCGTCCCTGTTAGGATGAATGGTGAGTTAAGTTGCTCAGACGGCAATAAGAAAAAGATGAGCGTGGTGGTAAATATTAAGCCAAGCCCAGTACTTTTTAATTTATCGATACCAAACCTATCGATTAAGCGTGCGTTATTCAAACTCACCAAGACGAATGTGCCCAGTGTTGCCATTTGGAAAAACGGGAACTGATCAGGGCTGACTTCTAATTGTTCTATATACAATAACGACATGTTGGAAACATATATCATATAAGCGGCAAGAATTAAGCTCGTCACTAGCGTGTTGTACCAAAAGGCTGACGAAGACAATACGGTTTTATAGTCGCTTGCTATTCGCTTAGGCGCGACCTTCTTCCGTTTATCTTTACTCAAAGATTCAGGCAAGAAGAAGAAACAATTGGCTGCAGAAAGCAGTACTAAAATGGCGATAAAGACAAAGTTTGCTTTATACCCCATATGGAGACTTATCCAGCCGCCAATAAAAGGTGCAAAAGCCATCAAGCTGACCACTAACGTGTTGAGATCGGCAATCAGTTTGGCGGCGGATTCTTCATCAAACAGGTCAAAGATCATTGCGGTACCGACGATCACACACGCTGAACTGCCAAAGCCTTGAAGCAGTCGAAACGCCAGTAATTGCTCGATACTCGAAGCATAAATACAGCCGATACTTGCAGCAAGAAAGACACTAAAACCAAACATTAGTATCTTTCGGCGACCAAAATGATCCGATAGTGGTCCATAGAGTAAGGAACCAATACAGATGCCGATAAAGTTATAGCTCAGAATGCGCTGCACCATAACCGCGTCAGTGTTGAAGTCGTTCAGTATATCGGGAAATGTGGGTAGATAAATATCCGTCTCCATGGCAGCACCAAGGAATATGAATACCATTAAAAATCGAAACCACTTCCCCTCATGAGAGATGGGAAACATAGTTAATCCAATGAGTTATTATACAAGTCATAAGCGCAGACGCTGCAAGTGTAGGTAGGCTTAGAATGAAATTTTGATATTGGGAGGCGCGTAATAGAGAGGAGTGTTACGCGTGGTTGTCATTCCCGTCACTTGGTTGTGATCAAGCAGGGTGTAAATGTAACATAATATTTCATCATTTCAAGGTGTCGATTGCTGTTTTCACGCTCCCCTATGCAAACGATTAAAGCCGTGTCATTTTAACTTCTCCAGAAGTGTTAATGATTTGTGACTCAAGAGAAAAGCAGAGTATGATGTAACATTACCATTTAGGATTTGGTTGTTATGAGTGCATCGAAGGCGAACTGGAAAACGCCGCAAAACTTTTTATTATTGATTTCTATTGTTGTACCTATTGCGTTTTCGAGCTGGATGGCTCTGCTGAACAACTTCGTGATAGAGAAAGCGAATTTTGACGGTGCTGATATCGGTTTGCTACAAAGTGTTCGTGAAATCCCAGGCTTTTTAGCTTTTACTGTGGTGTTTGTGCTGGCTTTCATCCGCGAGCAGCGCTTTATGTTGGTATCGCTCGCGATGCTTACTATCGGTACTGCGATTACTGGCTTGTTCCCTTCACTTACCGGCCTTTTGTTTACCACCATTTTGATGTCGACAGGCTTTCATTATTTTGAAACCCTCAAGCAATCTTTGTCCCTACAATGGCTGAGCAAAGAAGAAGCCCCAGAGATGCTGGGTAAAATGATCTCGGTTGGTGCTTTCGCATCTTTGATCACCTATGGCTCTATTTGGGTTATGTTGGAGCAGTTAAAGCTCGATTTCGCTTGGGTCTATGGCATTACTGGCGGCCTAGGTTTTGTTCTGGTGCTAGTGATGACTTTTGGCTTCCCTGAATTTCAAACCAAGATTCAACAAAATAAGAAATTGGTGCTGAGAAAGCGTTACTGGCTCTACTACGCGTTGACCTTCATGAGTGGGGCCCGACGACAGATATTTACCGTATTCGCAGGCTTTTTGATGGTAGAGAAGTTCGGTTACTCAGCGGCAGACGTTACTCTACTGTTCTTAATTAATTACCTGTTTAACTTCTTGTTTGCTAAGCGAATCGGTAAGTTCATTGGTGTAGTGGGCGAGCGTAAAGCGCTTATCTTCGAGTACGTGGGTTTGATAGGCGTGTTTGTCGGTTACGGCTTGGTGCAAAGTGCAGAATGGGCGGCAGCTTTGTACGTGGTCGATCATCTATTCTTTGCTCTCGCTCTAGCAATCAAAACTTACTTCCAGAAGATTGCCGATCCGGCTGATATGGCTTCCACCGCGGGCGTGTCTTTCACTATCAACCATATTGCGGCGGTTGTCATTCCTGTTGTCTTCGGTGTGATTTGGCTATCTTCGCCTGCGACAGTGTTCTACATTGGTGCAGCAATGGCTGTGGTTTCTTTAGCGCTGTCTTTGAATATTCCTAAGAAGCCAGAAGAGGGCAACGAAGTACGAATGTTTAGCTGGCGCTAATGTCACGGCCACCTAACGCGA
>NZ_JBQKUM010000046.1:0-41608 GCF_054968605.1 Pseudoalteromonas sp. G5_S1_14_S5
GCGTCAAAAGTCGCATTCATATCTGCGCTGTATTGAGCACCATAGAAGGTTTTGATGTCTTCATGTAGCGTTAGCTCGATGCCTGTCTCTACGTTGGTAAAATCAGCAAACTGCTCACGTGGGTAGTGTTTCCATAACACAGCGTCACCACTCTTTTCTTCTACGCATGGCGATACTATGTCCACCAACTCCTCATTGCGAGGTAAGCTTTGGTGTTGCTGTTGCCACGCGTCAACGTATCGCTGACTAAAAGAAACCAGTGCGTCTTGAGCACGTTGAGTCATGAAAATCTCCTAAACACATAATAATAAATAGAATCTGAGCCTTTCCTTGCCAAATAAGCTTGCCTAATGAGCGATGACGTAATGACAGGGTAAAGGGGATTCAGTAAAATCGACCCCATTCTAATCGAATTTGAAACGAAAGTATGAGCAAATATTCTGACGCAAAAGAACTAGCGGGCTTAACGCTAGGCCAAAAAACTGAGTACTCTAACCAATACGATGCAAGTTTGTTGCAACCAGTACCGCGTAGCCTGAATCGTGATGATCTCGCGCTAAACGGTGAGTTGCCTTTTGTTGGTCATGATATTTGGACCATGTACGAGCTTTCGTGGCTAAACACAAATGGCCTACCACAAGTGGCTGTGGGTGAAGTTTTCATCCCAGCAACGAGCCCAAATTTAATTGAATCAAAATCTTTCAAACTGTATCTGAATAGCTACAACCAGACTCAATTCGAAAACTGGGAACAAGTGACTGAACGCTTAACTCAAGATCTGTCGGCATGTGCAGGCGAAGCTGTGAGCGTGAGTGTTAACTCGGTAACCGACTACACCAACCAACCTATCGTGACGATGGAAGGTGAATGTATCGATACTCAAGATATCCAAATCACTAGCTACGACTTTGAAGCGTCTCTACTTGAAGGTGCTGCTGGCGAACAAGAAGTCGAAGAAACACTGCACAGCCACCTATTGAAATCGAACTGCTTGATCACCAATCAACCGGATTGGGGCAGCGTTGAGATCGCATATTCAGGCAAGCAAATTGACCGTGAAGCCCTGCTGCGCTATTTAGTTTCTTTCCGTGAGCACAACGAATTCCACGAACAATGTGTTGAGCGTATCTTCACTGATATCATGAAATACTGCGCGCCTTCGAAGTTAACTGTGTTTGCACGTTACACGCGTCGTGGTGGTCTGGATATCAACCCATACCGTTCAACAGAGCAAGATAGACCAAGCCACAATAAGCGCATGGCTCGCCAATAATCGGCAAAACACATACTTATTTGGCACCTACCTAATCTTTAAAGGACACTGAAATGCGTTGGTTATACGTTGTTAGCCTATTTATTTTAAGCTTGAGCACCTCGGTGAATGCGTCGGTCTATTCTTCGGCGCTACTCAACGAAGCCAATAACTTGGTTGAGATAGAACCAAGCCAAGCAAAAAAAATGGCCAATAGCTACCTGACGCTGCGTGTCCTTTCTGATCTGCGCGAGAAAAGCCCTTCAGCGATTTCTCGCGAAGAGACAGACTCTTCGATCCGTACCCCAAACAGCAGTATTGATGCGTACAAGATCTTAGCGAAAGCAGAGTACAACCTTGGTAATATTCGTATTGCGATCAAGCACATCGAAAAAGCCTATGAACTCGCTAAAACCTACAAGCTCGACTATCTAAAGGTGGATCTTGAGATCTTAAAAGTTCGCTTAGTTTGGCTCAATGACAGAAAGTCAGCCAAAGCCAAAGCCGAACTCGAAACCATCGAAGCAAACCTAGAATCAGTCAGCAAAACCTTACGTTTAACGGAAGGCATTACCTACCGCTTAATCATGTTGAAAGCAGACATTGCTTCATACGACAACAAGATCGATGAAGCGGAGAAGTACTACCAAGAAGCTAAGAATTACCTCGACCAACGTTATTCAGAAAAAGTATCCATCGACTACCACATCGCAGTCGGTGAATTTTACCTGAACCACAAAGAGTACAATCACGCGCTGTCTGAATTGTTATATGGCTACTGGAAGTCAGTTGAAGGCAACCTAAGTTCACGCTTAGCAAAAGTTAACCGTCTACTTGCACAGCTATTCTTCGAGCGCCAAGTGTTAGACAAAGCACTAGAGCATCTATCTCAAGCCGCTGATTTCTATGATAACTTTGAAAACTCGCCAATATTAGCTCAAGTGCTTAAGAAAATGGGTGATGTGTACTTCTACCAAGGAAAATACAACCTTGCCCTAGTCCATTTCTTCAATGTGTTAGACCACGAAAGTACTGACCGAGATATCTACCAAGTCATCGATATTCGCTTAAGTTTATCAGCGACTTACCTGCGCCTTTATAATTACCCTCTTGCAGAACAGTACCTCACTCGTGCTCTTGAACTGCTCGAGTATACCGATATACCAAAACTAGATGGCCGTGCCGCACTGCTATCAGCTGGGCTGGCTTACCACCTGCAAGAGAGCGAAGATGTGATCAAGCATGCGACACGCGCGCTTGAGATCTCACGCCAAATTGAGAACTCTCGCTTATCACAACGCTCATACTACTTGCTCTCTTTGGGATACGAACAAGCCGGTCGCCCGCAACAGGCTCTTGCCAACCTCAAGCAATACAACAGCCTAGTCTCTTTAGAGCAGCAAAAACTCAACCGTGTTGGTGAAGATGCATTCCGCCAACAGAAAGAGTTCGCCGAGCAGACCTTGCACTACGCAGGTCAAGCGCAAGAGCTAGAAAAGTACAAACTTGAGCATCGCAAGTTCCAGAAGATCGCCTTCGCGCTATTCCTATTCAGTATTGTGCTGTTCTTCTTCGTGCTACGCCGAGGCTACCTCATTCAAACCTTGGCCAAAGAAGTCGATTCACTGCGCACCGATCTCTTTACGCACTCACGTTCCAAGCTGCCTAACCTAAGAATGCTAAACGCCAAGCTGTCGAACTCTTTGGAGCAAACTAGCCAAACCTTTGAGCAATGGCAGATGGGTGAACTGATTCATGAACCACTGAACGACCGTTTGCGCTTCGTGATGATTGATCTGCCTTTCCTACGCAATATGTACACGCAGAATGGTTACAAAGCCGGCCTTGAGCTTGAAGATGCGTTCGGTGAGTACCTCAAATCGAAACTGGAAGGCCTTTCTCGCGTTTACCATTTTTCGGATGCCAACCTACTCTACATCGAACCGAATTCAGACCGAGACTCATCGCCTGAAGCCATGTTCAGAAAGGTTCAAGATTGGGTGAATGAGTTCGAGACCGAACGCAATATTAATCGTACCGTTCGCATGGGCATCGCTGACTACCCATTCTTACCACGCGCGTACACCGCGATAAACGATCAAGAACTATTAGATGTACTATTGATGTCAACAAACCTAGCGCGTGAGATAAGTCTCAAAGAGCGGAGCAGCCAATGGGTATACCTCACAGCCATCGACAATGCACCCGCCGCTAGCCTTGCAACAGGTAACATAAGAGAAGCTTGTAAACATGCAATTAATCAAGGGCTAATAAAAATACAATCCTCGTACCAGAATGAGGACAACATCAAAAAAATGCTAAAAGATGACTGATTTGCGAGCGGTTAAGACTTGCAGCTCGTGACCTTATTTTCAGTTTTGTTATTATCGCTGTAACGGGATTTCATCAAAATGATCGAGTTCGATCTACGCGGCGCTATTTAATACATTTATGGGCATTCTTGAAAAAGACATTCAGGCGCAACTCCACCAGCTGAAATTTCAGTTGGAGCAAGTTCGTTTGACGCAAAGAGATACCTCGTTCAAATTTATTCGCGAACAGAAAGTTCTAAAGCGTATCGTCACATCGTTAAGCAACGCGTGCGTTGGCAGCAATAGCCATTTAGATGAAAACCTCATTGCCCTTAGGGAAGAGCTAGAAAAGCAAAAAGACATTAGCTCAATGATCCCAAAGCTGGCAGTACTTGAAAGGATGCTAAAGCAGAAAACGTTGGCTATGGATAAACAGAACGGATATCTGGACGATAGCATTAAGCACAGTGGGGAAACGCTGCAACGCATAACTGGTCTTCCAGCGCAGCTCAAACGAGACCTACGAAATTTACTTAGCTTCTCCGAATGCAATGGCAGTCAGAAAGTCGACCATGCGATAAAGCTACTCGGGATTTATGAGCGTGCCATAAAGATTATGGCGAACAACTCACGTTCGCAGTTTGCTGACGCTGCACACTCTCCGGAACAAGAGCTCCTTTCCGACCTATCAAACGAATTACAACATCTGATTACTGAACTCGATTTTGAGGGAGAATCAGGTGACATGCTGACCGATATTCGCGCAAAGCTATTGCTTGGTGTTTCTACACAAAACCTGCTTGAGCTGACACTTCAGATCCTCAAACTGGTCATTGAAGGCACCACGCTAGAGCGTAAAAAGTCTGAACAGTTTATCGATCAACTCAACGCGTCACTCGCATCGAGCATCAAAACGGCAGACCAAAATACCGATCAAAGCCAAAGCTATTTTGAGCATCGCCAAGGTCTAAACTCAGAGCTAACAGAGCTAGTAAGTAAGAGCCAAAATTCTTTAGATAAAGCGAAGGATATTGATAGCTTAAAGCAGTCGATCAGTCCACTGCTCAGTGAAATTGCCTCCCTAGCTAAAAGGTTGCATCACGCCGAACAAAAAGAGCAAGCACTGATCGAACGAATGAGCTACGGAAAAACTCAGCTCGATTCACTGTATGAAGTGACTCAAGATTACCGCAAGCGTTTAGAAGATCAGGCTCAGCGTATGCTACTTGACTCTCTAACGAAGGTTTACAACCGTACCGCTTTTACTGATCGTTTAGAGCTTGAGTACCGCCGTTGGATTCGTGCACAACACTCGCTACGTGTAGTGCTGCTTGATATCGACAATTTCAAATCGATCAACGACAGCTTTGGTTACACGGCAGGCGATAAAGCTCTGAAAATAATCGCTCGAACTATTACAAAAGAAACCTGCACCACTGATACTGTTGCTCGTTTTTCTGGTGAAGAGTTTGTCCTACTACTCCCAGAGCAGACCGATGAATATTGTCATCAGGTGATACAAAACATTCAGACTCAAGTAAGCCGTTTGCCATTTAAGTTCCGTGACCAACAAATCACTATAACCTTATGTGCTGCAAGTACTCAGTTCAAAGAGTCAGATACACCAGAAGAAGTATTAGAACGACTCAATAAAACTTTAAGTAAGGCAAAACAGCGCGGTAGCAACCAACTTGTTTGGCACTAAGCGGCCTTAAATATAATTTATTTCATTTTTTCAAATACTTATCACATACCAATTTCCTCAATGTTTGCTAAGCTAATGATTAACATTCGCTTAACAAGCATTCTTGACAAGCAATGCCATATATTCGCTCTTGAGCAGTTTATATAATCCATTAAGCAACGCTGTCGTATTCGTTTCGTCTGGTTAACTCTCTCACCTTTAACCAAACACTTTCAACGTTTGCTTCTCACTCTCGAGCCAGAGGGTTACTTAACTGTCTCCTCTGCTCTTATCAACAAGGAGGCACTATGATCACTCATATCAGCCCTGCCGGTAGCATGGATTTACTCTCTCAACTTGAGGTTGAGCGTCTTAAGAAAACCGCGTCTAGTGATCTGTACCAACTGTATCGTAACTGTACGTTAGCGGTACTTAACTCGGGGAGTCATACCGACAACTCCAAGGAATTGCTCGATAAATACAAATCGTTCGATGTCGAAGTTGTACGCCGTGAGCGTGGCATTAAGCTCGAACTGAGTAACCCACCAGAGCATGCCTTTGTTGATGGTGAAATCATCAAGGGTATTCAAGAACACCTATTTTCAGTGCTGCGTGACATTGTGTACGTCAACATGCACCTAGCCGACAACCAAAGGCTTAACCTAACCAACGCCACTCATATTACTAACCTAGTGTTTGGTATTTTGAGAAACGCTGGAGCACTAACTCCGGGTATCGAACCGAACCTGATCGTGTGTTGGGGCGGTCACTCAATCAATGTTAGCGAATACCAATACACTCGTGAAGTGGGTAATGAGCTAGGTCTACGAGAACTCAACATCTGTACAGGTTGTGGGCCTGGCGCGATGGAAGGCCCAATGAAGGGAGCAGCGATTGGTCACGCGAAGCAGCGTTACACCGATCACCGTTACCTAGGTCTAACTGAACCATCCATCATTGCGGCAGAGCCACCAAACCCTATCGTGAATGAGCTAGTGATCATGCCAGACATCGAGAAGCGTCTTGAAGCGTTTGTTCGTATGGCACATGGCATCATCATTTTCCCTGGTGGTCCAGGTACTGCCGAAGAGCTGTTGTACATCTTAGGTATTATGATGCACCCGAATAACGCCGATCAGCCAATGCCGATTGTGTTAACGGGCTCAAAAGAGAGCGAAGCTTACTTCCGCTCGATTGATAAGTTTATTGGCGATACATTAGGTCCAGAAGCGCAAAAACATTATGAGATCGTGATTGGTGACCCAGCTCGCGCTGCGAAAATCATGAAGCAAGCTATGCCGGACGTACGTTCTCACCGTAAAGAGACCGGCGATGCCTACAGCTATAACTGGTCACTGCATATTGAACCTGAGTTCCAACTGCCGTTCGATCCAACTCACGAATCGATGGCAGCACTCGACCTACATATGGACCAGAAAACAGAAAGCCTTGCGGCAAATCTGCGTAAAGCGTTCTCGGGTATCGTTGCGGGTAATGTCAAAGCTGAGGGTATTCTAGAGATAGAAAAACACGGCCCATTCATTATCGATGGTGACAAAGAGCTGATGACTAAAATGGATCAACTGCTGAATGACTTTGTTGAACAACATCGAATGAAGCTACCGGGCGGGACCGACTACGTACCTTGCTACAAAATCGCTTCAAATGATTAAGGCGTTTACATTACCAACGTTTCAACTCACTAACTGATACGTTACTATAAGGGGCTAGCAGCCCCTTTTTATTGCCTATTTAGTGGAAACTTATGTCTATCCATCTTGTTATTATCGATGCCTTAAACCTCATCCGACGCGTGCACTCGGTTCAGCCTGATCCAACCGATATAGCAAGAACCATCACCACTACAACTCGCACTTTGAATAAGATTATTTCCGAGTCCAAGCCGACGCATATCATCGCGGTGTTTGATCATCACCTGCAAGACCGAGGTTGGCGCGCGGAAGTACTGCCTGCTTACAAGCAGAACCGTAAACCTATGCCTGAGCCACTCATGCAAGGCCTTGATGTGATCCAACAAGCTTGGTGGGAATTAGGCATAGACTCGTTACTGTCCGATGGTGATGAAGCTGATGATTTAGTGGCAACGCTGGCTAAGAAAGTCGCAGACCATGACGAGACCGTCACCATCATCTCTACAGACAAGGGCTACTGCCAACTGTTGTCGCCAACCCTGCAGATCCGCGACTATTTTCAACATCGCTGGTTGGATAAGCCCTTTATCGAGGCGGAGTTTGGTGTAAAACCAGAGCAGCTTGCAGATTACTGGGGATTAACCGGTGTGAGCTCTAGCCAAGTGCCAGGCATCCCTGGCGTGGGGCCAAAAGCGGCAAAAGAGATATTAACTTCGTACCCCGATATTGAAACTGCATACCAAGCGGAAGACTTACCGAAGAAATATCGTAAGAAGTTTGATGAGCACATTGAGACCGCTCGAGTGTGTAAGCAAGTCTCAGCTCTCAAAACAGACATAGATTTAGGTTTTAACCTGCAAGATATCCGTTACGAAGCGAGCGCTTAGCTCTACATTTAACCCTTTGTTATACCAAGTTCCAGATACGGAAAAGCCTTAGTTGAGACTAAGGCTTTTTGTTATTTTCGGCTGCCGCCTAACTGAACTTAATCAGATGATTAGAAGTTATAAGCGATAGAAGCTTTGAAGTTACGACCGGCTTCGTAGCTAGTGTACTTGTCTGAGCCCCAAGAGATACCAAAGCCAGTATGCTCTGCGTATTTCTTATCAAGAATGTTATCGACACCGATGTTCATCTCTAGGTCTTTCGCAAACGTAGGTGTGTAAGCCGCCCAGATATTATGGGTAGCAAAACCAGCACGCTTCACTTGCTCACCATCTTCATCCGTGTAGTCATTACCCGGAACGAAGCGAGAGTCCCAACCAAACACAAACTCACTGTTTAGGCTGTAGTTAAAGCCCGCTTTGAAGTTATGAATACCAGTTTTACTCATGTGGCTTGTTTTGCCATTATCTAGATCTTTCTGGTCACCATCCGAGTAAGAGTGGTTAGCGTATACGCTTAGAGAGTCTAGTGCGTAGCTCAGTACCGTTTCTACACCCCACACTTCAACATCGTACTGGTTAGCCAGTGTTGTGTTGTTCTTAGTTGGGTGCATTTGATTATCTAGATTGTAGGTGTAAGCAGTGAAACCTAGGAGAGCGTAGTCCGCTGCCAGTAGACGTGTCAGATCGTAATCAAAACCAGCCTCATAGTTATTACCCGTCATCGCCTTAGTATCAGACTGTTTGACATCTGCAGCCGCTTTCATTGTCAGAGTCTCTGGCAATGACGCGCCTTTGAATAGACGACCGTAGCCTACACGAAGTTTTAGATTATCCGTGGTTTGGTATTCACCTTTAAATTTAGGAGACAACTGGTCGAAGTCGCCATCGTAAACACCACCAAGCTTATGAACGTCGTAACGCAAACCTGTCGTTAAACGGAAGTCGCTAAACTCGTACATGTCTTGCAGGTAAAGACCGTAAGCTGTTACGGTACCGCCATCCATGCCGTACTTCTTGGTTTCACCTTGCTTAGAACCACTTTGGTAAACACCGTCACCTGCGTCAATCCACTGCTCAGCCTTATAGCCATCAAGGCCGTAAGTCAGCTCATGATCACCAACCCAAGTGATATTGCGAATGTCACCACCAATGGTTGTCACGTTGTATTCACGATGTGGGATTGATAAGTCACCATCTTTAGTAAATTCCCGAGAGCCATTTACTTGATTCCAGTCGCCGTACTCTTCAGTTAGAGCATCACGGTCCATGTACTGACGGTTGTAGTAAATGTTGGTTTTCAGGTGTACTAAGTCACTACCTGTATCGTATTCGTGTTGCAGAGTCACAGTATCACGGTTAAGCGAGTGGTAGTTGTGCTCCTCATCAGCATACAGAGCACCGGCCTTCTCACCAGAAAGCTGACGTTTACCGCCATCATTGTATCGGTTAAAAGTCAGTTTAAATTCATTAGCGTCATTCGGGATGAATACCACTTTAGCGATGCCAGACTTCAATTCGCCTTGCTTAGACGTCACCGCTTCCTGATCAGGGATATGTAGGTCACCATCTTCAGAGTAGTTTGCAATCCCCATGAATTGCAGCTTGTCGTTTACTTTTGCATACACAGCAACGTTAGTTGCGAAACGCTCGTAAGCCGTTTGGTAGCTAGTTTTAACTCGAGCACCAATGCTTTCGCCTGGTTTAAGAAGGTCGCTTGGATCTTTTGTTTCGTAGCTAAATGAGCCATTAATCGCACCAGAACCCGACAGTGCAGAGTTACCGCCTAGTTCAATTTCAGCACGCTTAAGCATCGCTGGGTCAATGGCCTGATCACCAGAGTGGTGGAACAGCTGACCTTCTTGACGTGCACCATCAATAGTCACCACGGCAAACTTGTCTTCCATGCCACGTACATACACTTTGCGAGAGTAACGTGCGTTTCCGTCTACCGTTACACTTGGCATGGTATTCAGTACATCTTTAATGTCTGATGCTTGTTTCTTTTCAAGTGTGTCAGAATTGATTTCAGTCTGAACAAGTTGATCAAGAGCTGAGCCAATTACCACTACCGTTTCTTGTTCGTCGGCAGCAAGGGCTGTAAATGAAGTTAAGGCAACCGTAACGGCTACTGAAAGTGCTTTAAGTTTCATACTGTTTTTTATATTTTATGGATTGAAGTCAGGGGACGTGAATATTACACAAACTGAATGATAATTCTTATCATTTACATTCTTTACTTACGTTCACTTACTTTTCATAAAATAAATTTTGCTGAGATGCCCTCGCTGTAAAACTTACTTCGTTTTGCTGCTGAATCTTTGAATAAATCCTGCTTCGTCTCACCCCTGAAGATAGGTAGCCGTAAGTCTCGATCACTTACGGCTTTTTTAATATTCGAATACTGAAATAGCCAGCATTTCGACGATGTTGCGTTCACCATCACTCCTAAGTCCGAACATTTCACGAATTTTAGATACAAAAAATGCCCCATAAAGGAGCATTTTTATCACTGATATCTCGACGCTAATATTAGTGCGGTGAGATGTTTGAAAGCGACTGAATATGAACGGTGATCTCTTCGCGGTCATGATATAGGTGTTTAGCCTGCATCTTGAACTTCACTTTGTTCTCAATCAGGAACAGTTTTAGGTTCTCAATATCTTGCAGAACTTCATCATAACGACCCTTCATTGGCAGTTTAAGATTGAATAATGCTTCTTTCGCCCAACCTTTGATGATCCACTCACCCATAAGGTGTGCAACGCGCGCTGGTTTTTCAACCATGTCACAGATGATCCAAGTGACGTTCTTACGGTCTGGTTCGAACTTAAAGCCATCCACCATGTGGTGTTTAATCTGACCGGTTTCCATTAAGCTGTCTGCCATCATGCCGTTATCGACACAGTGAACGAACATAGAGCGCTTCACCAGTTGGTAAGTCCAACCGCCCGGACACGCACCTAAGTCGACCCCCCACATACCCGGAGCAAGACGCTCATCCCACTCGTCACGAGGGATAAATACGTGGAACGCTTCTTCTAGCTTCAATGTAGAACGGCTTGGCGCATCTGAAGGGAACTTCAAACGAGGGATGCCCATAAAGAATTGTGAGTTGTTGGTTGGGTAAGAGTAACCAACAAAACAGTGACCTGGAGCGATGAAGCACAAGTGAAGCACGGGCTTCTTAGCATTGTCTTTCGCTGTCATCAGACCTTTGCCACGCATGGCTTGGCGCATTGGCACAGTGAACTTACGACAGAACTTCAGTAGCTCTTTTGCTTCGTTAGTATCTGGCGTTTCAATACGGATATCACCACAACGAGGGAAACCTTCTTTCTCAGAAAGCGCCTCAAGAATTGGAGATATACGGTCATCGGTTGGCAGATCTTTGATTTCAACCGCTACAGCTAGCATTTGACGAGCAAAGATCAGTGATTGGAAATCGATCTCTTTGATCAACTTATCCGCTTCACCAGCTTGGTAACATTCAAACAATACGAAACCGGTATTGTTTTTTAAACGAGGAAAACCAAACACTTCCAGTTGTGTTGCCTTGTCTTGAATTTCGCCAGCACATTCTTTTTCAAAACCAGAGCGACAATAAAGTAGTACGTGTTTCACTGAGTTACCTCTTTTATATTCAAAGCAGCGAAGGAGAAGACTCCCCAACCAATGATAAATAGTAGACCACCAAACGGAGTTATTGGGCCAAACCATTTTATTCCTGTCAGTGCCAACGCATACAGGCTGCCACTAAAACAAAGGATGCCGATGATAAAACAAATTGCCGCAATGAAAAAATATTTTTGTGATTTAGCGCCAAGTTTCATCTGTAGCAGAGCACCACACGCTAATATCGCTAACGTATGAATAAACTGATACTGAACACCCGTTTCGAATACACCTAACAGGTACTCAGGTAAAATAGCTTTTAAACCGTGCGCAGCAAACGCGCCAAGCATCACTGCAATAGCGCCTGATAGACCAGCAAAGGTAAGTAGGTACTTACTTTTCATTAAGAACCTCTTTAATAAATGCTGAGAGCTTTTCAACCGTTAATGCAATGTTCTGTTGCTCTGTATAACCAGAACTCTTGCGTGGTTTGAAGCTGTGATCACCATCAGGAATAAACTCAACTCGAATGGAATCCGACAGGTCGAAATCAGCAAACTCTTCACGCTTACCAAAGGTATCGCGTTCGCCTTGAAGAATCAGACACGGCTTTTGCAAAGAAGCGAGGTGTTCACCTTTATAATTCTCTGGCTTACCCGGAGGATGAAAAGGGAAACCTAAACAAGCCATCGCTGCCACTTTATCCAACTCAGATAAGTGGCTCGCCATGCGGCCTCCCATCGACTTACCACCAATCACAAGTTTGTCCGCATCGGTTTGCTCAATGATCTCTTGATAGGCTTCAAGCAGCTTAGGCGCTCTGTCAGGCGGACGACGCTTCCCATCTTCAGCACGCTTGATCATATAAGGGAAATTGAAACGAACCACTCGTATCCCTGTAAAGGCTAACCCTTTGGCTACCGACTGCATGAATTCATGCTCCATACCAGCCCCCGCACCGTGCGCAAAGATAAAGGTGATCGGGTTATCTTCACCATCAATAATGAAGTTACTCATCAAGCAAATCCTCTTGTTCACTTTGTGCTTTAGCCAGCATCCAATCACGGAAAGTAGCGATACGGCCCATGTCGGCTTGTTTCTCATGACACACCACATAGAAAGCATTCTTGCTTACTAATACTTCATCAAACGGTGCAATCAAGCGACCTGCTTCAATTTCAGGTTGTGCGAGAACGTTGTTGCCCAATGCAATGCCTTGCCCGTGAGCTGCGGCTTGAAGCACCATGGTTGAGTGACTGAAGATCGGTCCATGATTTACATTAACGCCATCAATGCCGTTTTGTTTCGCAAACTGTTTCCAATCTTTACGAGAGGTGTCATGCAGTAGCGTATGGCATGCCAAATCTTTTAGAGATTCTAATGGTTTTGTTCCCAATAACACAGATGGTGAACAGAGAGGAACCAAGTACTCTTGATACAATTTGTCAGCTCTCAAGCCCGGCCAGTTTCCTCGACCATAGTAGATTGCGACGTCCACATCATCCGTCAACGAACCCTCATCCATATCAACGGCCTTAATTCGAACATCAATATCAGGTTCTTGTTGATTAAAGTCAGCAAGTCTTGGTACTAACCATTGAATCGCAAAACTTGGTGGCAAACTGATGGTTAACGCGCCCTTCTCACTTCTCTCAAGCACCTTATCAGTGGCCTCAGCCAATGATGTAAATATATCTTTGATATCTAAGAAGTAGCTTTGCCCCTCTTCAGTGAGCAGCAAAGAACGGTTTCTTCGGCGAAAAAGCTTCAAAGACAGAAACTCTTCTAAGGCTTTTATCTGGTGACTAACCGCAGCTTGAGTAACAAACAACTCTTCAGCGGCACGCGTAAAACTCAAGTGTCGAGCCGCAGCTTCAAACACTCTTAGCGAGTTTAATGGGGGTAATCGACGAGACATAGTTACTCTCTAAATAAGCATTAGTTTTTTTTATCTGAAACATTATAATTTGTCCGTTGCCTAGCGGCTAGAGAAATTCTATATTTCATTCCGCAGCAGCTAGCCTGAACGGCTTGATTCTCTTTAGAATCAATTGGCTTAGCTCCTGCGATGTTGTGTTTGCAAACTCGTACTTTTCGAGTTGGGTAGAGTTCTACCAAATGTTTTGTTGCAGCTACGCGCTGAAACGAGGCATCTACTTCCTGTATTTATTTTGACCTGTCTGTCAAATTGTTTACACCGCCTATTAGGCGGTGTTTTTTTATGTCCAAAGAAAAGTAACAACAAGTTTATCAATAGCTGTGCTAATTAATCCTTACTATTTCTTCACTCTACTCACAAAATCTAACCTTCGCTTACTTAAACAATCATACGCATACAAAAATAAGCATTTAATTGCGTTTTTCAGTAACAATGCGAATGCTAACGCTACAACCTAAAAATAGATGTATAACATCAGCTTGTTTGTAAACAAAATACCATACGAGCTACGCGGTGAAATAACTGTACCGATTACACAATAACAATCAACCGATAAATAGAAAGCCGCTTACTTTTCAGTAAGCGGCTTTCTGTATCTGTTACAACCTAAGTAGTGCTCTAAGCTAGCAGACTATGGGCGGTACACTTTAACGTTCTTGAAGCCCTGCTCTTGCAGGTATAGCGCTTGCAGACGGCTCATAACACCACGGTCACAGTACAATAGGTACTCTTTACCTTGGTCTAGGTCACCAAATTGCGTCGCTAGCTTGTAGAAAGGTAGGTGTTTTACATCAACGCCATCGATTTCTAATGGGCTTTCGTCTTCTTCATCTGGGCTACGGATATCAAGAACGATAGCGTGCTCAGCAACAGCTTGAACCTGTTCCACTTCTGGAGCTTGCTCTTGGCTCTCTTTCTCAATATCACGGATATCCATAACACGAGCGTTCTCGATCACTTGCTCTAGCACTTCAAAGTTAAACTTAGCTTCTTCTGCTGCAAGTTTACCTTTCTTCGCTTTCACTGTTGGCTTCTTAGAGATAACACCACAGTATTCAGGCATTACTTTCGCGAAGTCTTCGGTGCCGATCTCGCGCGCAAGAGCGATGATGTCTTCTTTGTCCCAGTTGATAAGCGGACGAAGGATCAGCGTGTCTGTTACGTTATCGATATGACGCAGGTTAGTTAGAGTTTGGCTGGATACTTGACCTAGTGCTTCACCAGTAACCAATGCTTCGATCTTGAGCTTGTCTGCCACCATACCACCAGCACGCATGAACATACGCTTAAGCACAACTCCCATTTGGCCGTCTTCTACGTTCTCAAGGATTTCAGCAACAACCGGTTCGAAATCAACAGAGATGAACTTCACTTTTGCCGAAGAACCGTACTTGTTCCATAGGTAGTGAGCCACCTGCTTAACGCCAATCTCGTGCGCAGGACCGCCAAGGTTGAAGAAACAGTAGTGAACTTTAGAACCACGTTTGATGTGTAGGTAGCTTGATACGCCAGAGTCAAAACCACCAGAGATCAAGCTCAGTAAGTCTTCTTGAGTACCTAGAGGGAAACCACCAAGGCCTTTGTGACGCGCTAGCACTTGGTTAAGTTTGTCATTAGCCACTTCAACTTTAACCGTTACTTCTGGATTTTTCAGCTTAACACTTGCCGACTCAACCGCTTGATTCAGACCGCCACCTACGTAGCGCTCAAGCTCGATAGACGTGAACTCATGCTTACCACGACGCTTAGCACGAACAGAGAACGTTTTACCTTCAATGTCAGCACGGCTGCGCTCTAGAACTTGCTCGTAAATATCGTGCAAGTCTTTGAAGTCTGACTGTTGTACTTCTAAAGAGTGGTGAATACCTGGAGTGTGAGTCAGAGCCTCTAACACTTCTGTGTAGTACTTATCACTCTCAGACGTCACTTCGATATGGTCACGACGATTAAATACCGCAACACCTTCACAGCGACGCTGAATAACGTTACGAATGTTGCACTCTAGAATCCTTGTGAAGCGCTTACGCACCGATTCACTTTTTACAAAAATTTCCGGATGGGGCTTAACAATAAATTTCATAGTACGTTCACAACATTAATGTTCAAAATTTTAAAAGGCTCTTGGCCAAGTAAATTGGAGAATTTACGCAGCACTGGAAGCAAGAGTAGATCATATCTAAATCTAAGGGCGCGAATTATACATGAGAAAGTGAAACAAGGAAAAGAGTGCTTGCTTTGGCACCAGTAATAAATACACACCCTATTAAAAATAGCATGCTTACTCACGGTCGGCATTCTTATAGATAGATGGGTAGATAAACTAACACTCACCACGTAAATAAAAAACCCAACCTCATCATAAGGTTGGGCTTTCTGGTTGGTTTAATAAGTCAGCTTAACTCGTAGCTCGGTACTATTCAGAAATCACTGGGACTTCATCGCTGTAAAGTGGCTCACCTTGCATGATACTGATCTCGACGCGACGGTTCAGGCTACGCTGCCATTCAGTATCGTTCGGCTCTAAAGGCTCAGTATCCGCCATACCACGTACTCTCAAACGTTGATGAGAGAATCCGCGCACCTTTTCCATCTCTTGAGCAACAGATACTGCTCGCTGAGAGGACAGATCCCAATTCGAACGATACAGTTCAGAATCAAGACGTTGGTTATCAGTATGCCCAGAGATTCGAACAATGCCCGGAACATCTTTGACTAATTCAGCCACCTGTCTCACCAAAGGTCGGAACTTAGGCTGTAAGAAAGCAGAGCCCGATGGGAATGCACCCTTCTCACGAATTCTAATCACAATCTGCTGACCAAGGTTTTCTACCTCAATCGCGCCTTGATCGATTTCCCGTTCCAACGCCTTCTTGATGCTTTCCATCAAGGTTTCCATCTCTTGCGATTGAGCTTCGGCTTGCTGTTGGTCTGACTCAGAGTTTTGGTTATCGTGAGTCGATACCTCTGGCGATTTGCCTCCGGTCATCTTGCCTTGGTCACGCATGGTACCGCCAGCGCGCTCGGATTCACCTTCGTGAAATTCCAACGTCTGCTGAGTGATATCTATCGTTTGTTGCATGATCACATCAATCGGTGTTGGTTCTGGACGACCAGGGCGAAACTCTTGTGCAATGATGCTGGTCCCCTTCGGGATATCTTTTACTTCTAAACGGTTCTGTACACCAAATGCGAATTTCATCGAGCCAGCGATCTGCTTAAACTTCAGTACATCCATCTCAGAGAATGAGAGCAGAAGTACGAAGAAACACATCAGCAGTGACATCAAGTCAGCAAATGTTCCCATCCATTGAGGTAACCCCGGAGGAGGACATTTGCATGGATTCTCTTCATCCATCTTCAACTCCTCTTACGCAGGTTCACCATCAATCGTACGCTTACCTTCATTCAGGTAGCTCTTCAGGTAACCATCAATAACTCTTGGGTTTTGACCATCTTGAATAGCCAACACACCATCCATAACCAGGCGGCGGTTCAGTGTCTCTTGATCACGACGCAGCGCTAGTTTGTCTGCGATTGGGAAAAACACCATGTTCGATAGAATTGCGCCATACAGCGTAGTTAAGAGTGCAACCGCCATCGCAGGGCCGATCGCTTTAGGATCATCCATGTTCGAAAGCATAGCAACCAGACCAACCAAGGTACCGATCATCCCCATCGCAGGTGAAACATCGCCAAATGCAGAGAACACCTTCGCGCCCTGCTCGTGACGTTCTGTTGTTAGCGCAATGTCTTTTTGTAGTGCTGCTCGCACGACATCACCATCATGGCCATCAACCAACAGGTCGATGCCCTTTTGCATAAAGCTGTTGCTGATTTCCATCTCTTCCAGAGCTAAGAAACCACCTTTACGTGCTGCGTCCGCCATTTCAACAAGCTTAGCGATAAGATCTTCAGGCTCATCGGCTTTAAACATAAATGCTTTGCCGGCAATTTTAGCCGCACCAAAGAACTGTCCCATTGTGAATTTCATTAGAACAACAAACGTTGAACCACCAATCACGATCAAAATGGATGTCGTGTCATAGAACATCCCGAGGCTTCCACCTAGGATCATTGCCATGATTACAAAGGCAAATCCACCAATCAAACCTATTAGGGTTGCTAAATCCACTGAGCACTCCTCATGCTTTTTTGTAGCTCTATGTCGACGATAATCCTTTTATCGGCAAGACTATAATATCTTTTAGTAAATTCTTGGCCTAAGTATCACACTTTTGCTTTTTATATCACAACTATTACCCGCTTCCCCGTTCTCGAACAGTCATAAACTCGAGAAAGGTAGAGTTATTAAAGGAAAGTGGCTTCAAGCCTCTTAAAAACGAACTTTCTAGCAAAATTTATTGGTTACATTTGACCATCTGAACGCCCTAGGGTAACGTTCGTTCATCTTTCCAAACGCAGATTTATTATGGCTACTAAGAAACCTGAAAATATGAGCTTTGAAGCGGCAATCGAAGAGCTCGATGGCTTGGTTGATCAACTAGAAAACGGTGATCTAGCTTTAGATGATGCGCTGAAAAAATTCGAACGAGGCATCTCCCTCGCTCGTGCAGGTCAAAGTAAACTAAACGATGCAGAACAACGTGTTAGCATCCTACTGCAAAATGACGAAAATGCAGAACTGAGTGACTTTAACCCACAACCAGAATAACGAATTGTATGAGATCCCCTATGATCGAGACTTTATTGTCTTATCAAGCACGTAATAACGAGCAACTGAACCTTTGGCTTGACCGCCTGCCACACCAAAATCAGAACCTGATCAACGCAATGCGTTATGGGTTACTTTTAGGCGGCAAACGCGCGCGTCCATTTCTTGTCTATATTACAGGGGAAATGCTCGGTTGCACCGCGGAAGAACTCGATACTCCAGCTTCTGCAGTCGAATGTATTCATGCCTACTCTCTTATTCATGATGACCTTCCAGCAATGGACGACGACGAACTGCGTCGTGGCCACCAGACTTGTCACATCAAATTCGATGAGGCGACGGCTATTTTAACGGGCGATGCACTACAAACTCTCGCATTTACTATACTTGCAGAAGGCACATTAAGTGCTGATGGTGAAAGCAACCGCGTTCGAATGATTCAACGCCTAGCTGAAGCCTCTGGAGCTCAAGGTATGTGTATCGGCCAGGCACTTGATATCGAAGCTGAAAACCGCGCAGTCACGCTTGAAGAGCTGGAAGAAGTTCACCGCAATAAAACCGGTTCTCTTATGAAGAGTGCAATCCGTTTAGGTGCGCTAGCTGCAGGTGAAAAAGCGTTCGAGGTGCTGCCTCAATTAGATAAGTTCGCAGATGCCATCGGATTAGCCTTCCAAGTTCAAGACGATATCTTGGATATCGTTGGCGACACCGAAACTTTGGGTAAACCACAGGGTTCTGACCAAAATTTGAACAAAAGTACCTATCCTTCTTTGCTAGGTTTAGAGGGCGCTCAAGAAAAAGCGCAATCTCTGCTGCAGGAAGCGCTTCAAGCTTTGGCCGCGATCCCATACAATACCCAGTTACTCGAAGAGTTCGCCCGATACGTCATCGAGCGCAAGAACTAAGACAATAAGCGCGTATTACCTATGACTCTTGATATATCAAAGTACCCAACTCTTGCTTTGGCTGATAAGCCAGAGGATTTGCGTCTTCTCCCAAAAGAGACGCTAACACAGCTTTGTGATGAATTACGCACCTATCTTCTTAACTCAGTGAGCCAATCAAGTGGTCACTTAGCGTCAGGCTTAGGTACGGTAGAGCTCACTGTGGCTCTGCACTATGTGTACAACACGCCCTTTGACCAATTGGTTTGGGATGTTGGTCACCAAGCATACCCGCACAAAATTCTTACCGGTCGTCGTGACCGCTTGTCAACTATCCGCCAAAAAGACGGACTACACCCATTCCCATGGCGTGAAGAGAGCGAGTACGACACTCTTTCTGTTGGTCACTCTTCAACATCGATCAGTGCCGCACTCGGCATGGCGATCAGTGCCAAGAAAGAAGGCAAAAACCGCAAAGTTGTGAGTGTGATTGGTGACGGTGCGATCACTGCTGGTATGGCATTTGAAGCCATGAACCACGCAGGCGATGTCCACAATGACATGCTGGTTATCCTAAACGATAACGAGATGTCGATTTCTGAAAACGTAGGTGCGCTCAACAACCACCTAGCTCAAGTTCTTTCTGGCAGTCTTTACACGTCTATTCGTGAGGGCGGCAAGAAAGTGCTATCTGGCGTTCCGCCGATTAAAGAGCTAGTTCGTCGTACAGAAGAACACCTAAAAGGCATGGTTGTTCCTGGCACCATGTTTGAAGAGCTAGGCTTCAATTACATTGGTCCAGTAGACGGTCACGATGTAAATGAGCTGATTAAAACGCTTAAGAACATGAGAGACCTAAAAGGTCCTCAGTTCCTGCATATCATGACGAAAAAAGGTAAAGGCTACGAGCCAGCGGAGAAAGATCCAATTGGTTACCACGGTGTACCTAAGTTCGATCCTGCACACTCAAGCTTACCCAAGAGCACAAGCTCTAAGCCAACTTTCTCCAAGGTTTTTGGTGACTTCCTGTGTGATATGGCTGCGCAAGATCCTAAGCTAATGGCGATCACGCCAGCTATGCGTGAAGGTTCTGGCATGGTGCGTTTCTCGAAGGAATACCCAGATCAATACTTCGATGTAGCGATTGCTGAGCAACACGCCGTGACGCTAGCAACCGGTATGGCGATTGCGGGTGATAAGCCGATTGTAGCTATCTACTCGACATTTCTACAACGTGGCTACGATCAACTGATCCACGATGTGGCTATCATGGATCTACCGGTTATGTTCGCGATTGACCGCGCAGGTCTCGTGGGTGCAGATGGTCAGACACACCAAGGTGCGTTCGACTTAAGCTTCATGCGCTGCATTCCAAACATGGTGATCATGGCACCAAGTGACGAAAACGAATGTCGCCAAATGCTGTACACTGGCCACCAACACCGTGGACCGAGTGCAGTTCGTTACCCTCGTGGGAATGGCATTGGCACAGAAATCCAAAGTGAGTTCACTGTACTTGAGATTGGTAAAGGCCGCATCGTTCGTGAAAGCTCAAAAGTAAAAAATGGTACTAAGGTTGCTATCCTAAGCTTTGGTACTTTCCTAGAAAATGCACTTCAAGCTGCTGATGCAATGGATGCCACCGTTGCAGACATGCGCTTTGTTAAGCCGTTAGATGAAACTCTAATCAAACAACTTGCCGCTGAACACGATGTACTGGTGACTATCGAAGAAAATGCGATTGCCGGTGGTGCAGGTGCAGGTGTGATTGAGTTCTTGATGCAAGAGAAACAGCTAATGCCTGTGCTGAACCTTGGCCTACCAGACAAGTTCATTTCTCAAGGCACTCAAGGAGAACTGCATGAAGAGCTAGGCTTAGACACGCAAGGTATTGAGAAGTCTATCTCTGACTACCTTGCTAGATAGCTTTTACTTGCGAACTGCAAACGCAAAAAAACAAAAAAGGTTGGCCCTATGGTCAACCTTTTTAGTATGCGCTAACTCATTAGCTAGCCACTGTTTAAGTCAGTTGTTACAACAAATTAGCAACACGGCTTAAGAACAGGTTCATCGTAGTTCTCTGGCTCATCAGAGTAGATAGCAACATTAAAGTTCTCAACTAAACCTGTTTCATCAACGCACTGCTCTTGGAAGAACTGTTGAATTTCACGACGTTGGCAGTGCGCTTCAAACGCTTCGTTATCCGCCCAGATTTCATTGAAAGCAATCGGGAAGCTCTGACCTTCCGCAAATGGACTCTGGATGTGGCGAGTTACTGTGTATTGAATACAACCATCTTCACGCAGAGTGTTTGGCTCTAGTGCTTTTAAGACCTCAAACAGCTCGTTCAGTTTGCCTTCTTTCGGCTGAAATTGAGCAATACAGTAAACCTTCTTAGACATTGTAATTCCTTGTTTTATCTTTATTTAAACTAACCAACCAGCGAAATGGGCCACTGCATACAGCGAAATCGCCGCCATAATACCAGCCACAATATCATCAATCATGATGCCTAAACCGCCATGAACTCGGGCATCTAACCAGCCAATCGGCCACGGTTTTACCATGTCAAAGAAGCGGAATAGAACAAAGCCAGTCAGTAGCCATTTCCAATCATCGGCAGGAATGCTCAACATTGGTACTAGGCTCATGGTGATCCAAAAGCCCGCAAACTCATCCCATACGATAGAACCATGATCGTGAACACCCATATCATCAGACGTCACTTGGCAGATTTTGATACCAATAATGCAACTTACCACGACCACCGCTACATAAGTTAGGAAAGGTAACTGAACCAATAATAGATAAAGAGGAATCGATGCAAGTGTCCCCATGGTTCCAGGAATAATAGGCGATAAGCCACTGCCAAAACCCGTTGCTAGTATGTGCCAAGGGTTCTTAAAAGAGATTGCAGATAGTGGGTTTGTCATCAATTAACCTTAAAGTGATCGTAACCAGTTAAGCTCCAACTCAACGGTTCACCATTATTGTGTAGTTCAAAGTATTCTACAGGTCTTATTTGACCAATACAGGTGACTTTTGTTCCAGTGTGTGACAAAGCACTTTCCAATGAACCTTTATTCTCTTCTGGCACGGTAAAGCAAAGCTCATACTCCTCACCACTGGTCAGCGCATACTGCTGCGCCGTAGCGATATCAGGGGCAAACTGGCGTAGTTCTGGGGAGATAGGTAAGGTACTCACGTCGATGCTTGCACCAACCTCAGAGCGCTTAAGGATATGTTTCAAATCCGAGATGACACCATCTGAGATATCAATAGCCGATGAAGCAAGATTGACAAGCGCTTGACCAGCTAACACTCGTGGAGAACTGATATAGTGCCTCTCTTCAAGTTCTTTGGCATACGGCTTAGCTTGGTTTACTGTTGGGTCCAATAGAACCTCTAAACCGGCTTTGCTGTCACCTAGATTGCCTGTCACATAAATCCAATCTCCAACCTTAGCGCCGTCTCTACGCAGGGCTTTCCCTTCTGGTACAAAGCCTTGTACTGTCAATGTCAGGCTTAGTGGTCCTTTCGTGGTATCACCACCAATTAGCTGAATACCAAAGTAATCGGCCAGTTTGAAAAAAGAGTCACAGAACGGCGCTAACCAAGCTTCATTCACTTCTGGCATGGTTAAGGCAAAAGAGACCCACGCCGGCGTTGCGCCCATAGCAGCCAGATCGCTGATGTTTGAAGCTAATGCTTTGTGCGCGACCCAAGCCGGATTTGCTTCTGCTAGAAAGTGAGTGCCCGCGACTAAGGTATCGGTGCTGATCGCGATCTCAACATTACCTGGGGCTTTCACCAAAGCACAGTCATCACCGACGGCGAGGTGTACGTCTTTACGTTGAGGCTGTCGGTTGACGAAATATTTATCGATTAGGTTGAATTCACAAGACATCACATGCCCTATCTTTGAAATTTCTTTACAAAAAAGGCCAGCATGAAAGCTGACCTTTAGATTCAATATACGTAGAGATTACTTCTTACGTACGTGTGGCGCTGCTTTATCAAGCACACCATTCACAAACTTATGGCTGTCTTCTGCTGCGAATACTTTCGCTAGCTCGATAGCTTCGTTGATAACCACTTTGTATGGTACATCTTCGCGACGAGTCATCTCGTACATAGCTAAACGTAGAAGAGCAAGTTCCATTAAGTCCAGATCTTGCATCGGACGAGATACGAATGGACGAAGCTTGCTATCAAGTTCCATGTGGCTAAGAGCAACACCAGTTAGTAGGTCGCGGAAGTATGCAACGTCTGTTTCTGGCATAGCAAGTGCAGGTTCTGCAGCATGATTTTCTTCTTCATCATACTTACCACCAGATAAGAACTGTTCTTCAACGGTAGCAATATTTTCTTTAGTAATTTGCCAAGAATAAATTGCTTGTAGAGCAAATTGACGTGCGTTACGACGTGCGGCTGGTTTCACACTGGCCCCCATTAGGAATCGATTTCAGAAAGAACGTTGATCATCTCAAGTGCGCTTAGTGCAGCTTCTGCACCTTTATTACCAGCCTTGGTTCCTGCGCGTTCAATAGCTTGATCGATCGTATCAACAGTTAGTACGCCGAATGCTACTGGAAGAGAGTATTCCAGAGACACTTGCGCCAAACCTTTATTACATTCACTACAAACATAGTCAAAATGAGGCGTACCGCCACGAATTACTGTACCAAGAGATACAATCGCGTCGAACTTACCCGTTTTTGCAACGCGCTGCGCTACAAGTGGAAGTTCTACTGCACCAGGACAACGAACAACAGTGATGTTGTCTTCGCTTACTTGTCCATGACGTTTTAAAGTATCGATTGCACCAGAAAGTAAACTTTCGTTAATAAAACTGTTGAAACGAGCAATAACGATAGCAATTTTTGCATTTGGCGCTGGGAAGCCACCCTCGATCACTTTCATAAGCCTTCCTTTAACTATTTTCATCAAGTGAGAATCGCCGGATTCTAGCATAAAACTGTGAGCAATATCTAATGCTAATTTAGAAGAACAGACTCCGGAGATGTAAAGATGATAACCAAGGCTCGCTCCCAACCATTTGGGAACAGCAAGTCGCTATGCGCCAACATTTGACACGACAAAAGTCAGGCTCATCGACTTGGCTCTTTTCGTCCTATTTCGAACCAAAAGAGCCACTCAAATCATCATAAATTATGTTGCTACAAACCAGTATGTAAGTAGTTACTCACAAACGTATTCAACAACGTTAAGACCAAAACCACCAAGAGCGTGGTAACGCTTGGTGCTTGAAGACAATAGACGCATATCATGAACGCCTAGATCTTGTAGAATTTGAGAACCGACACCAACGCGACGAGAAGTACCTTGCTTCTTAGCCATGGTTGGTTGCTCGTTCTTGTCTTGAGCTTCGAATGTCTTCACTTTGTGAATCAAAGAATCAGACGACTCTTCGTTGCCCAGAATAACCAGCACACCACCTTCGTCACTAATGCGCTTCATCGCCTTATCTAGCGACCAGCTACGCTCAGTACCACGATCAGAATGAAGCAAATCGGTGAAGGTATCATGTAGGTGAACACGAACCAGTGGCGCTTCACCCGTTAGGTCACCTTTTTGCATTGCGTAGTGGATTTGATTATCGATAGTGTCACGGTAAGTCACGAGCTCAAAGTCACCGAACTCAGTCGGTAGGTGACACTGTGCAACGCGCTCAATCGTGGTTTCTGTGTTGTTACGGTATTCGATCAAGTCAGCAATCGTGCCTAGCTTGATATCGTGCTTTTCAGCAAACACTTCAAGATCAGGGCGACGCGCCATGGTGCCGTCATCATTTAGGATCTCAACAATTACCGACGCAGGCTCACAGCCCGCTAAACGTGCTAAATCACAACCCGCTTCAGTGTGACCTGCGCGAGTTAGAACACCGCCCTCTTGTGCTGTTAGCGGGAAGATGTGACCAGGTTGAACAAGGTCAGCCGCTTTTGCATCTTTCGCAACGGCTGCTTGAACCGTCACTGCGCGATCAGAGGCAGAAATACCCGTGGTTACACCCTCTGCCGCTTCAATCGAAACGGTAAAGTTAGTGGTGTACTGTGCGTTGTTGTCTTGAACCATAGGCGCTAACCCCATGCGGCTTGAACGCTCTTTAGTCAAGGTTAAGCAGATTAAGCCACGGCCGTACATTGCCATGAAATTAATCGCTTCTGGCGTCACATGTTCTGCTGCCATGATCAGATCACCTTCATTTTCGCGATCTTCATCATCCATCAGGATAACCATTTTTCCTAGGCGAATGTCTTCAACAATTTCTTGAGGAGTACTAATTGGCATTGTTCTATATCCTTTGAAATGGTTCTGCTTCCTAGAACCGACACTATTTAAACCTGATGATATTGCTTCTCTCTACAAAGTGACGCTCAGCGCACTTTGTCTCACGATTAGGCAAAACCATTCTGTTGTAAGAATTCCATCGTCAATCGAGATTCAGGTTCAGACTCTTGTTGCTGACCTTGCAGTAGGCGCTCCATGTAGCGCGCTAACACGTCGACTTCTAGATTCACTTTACGACCAACATGGAATTGATCGATGGTGGTTTCTGAAGAGGTATGAGGGACAATCGTCAGCTTAAATGCATTCTTACGTAAATCGTTTACAGTAAGACTAATGCCATCGACAGTTATCGAGCCTTTTTGAGCAACGTACTTTGAGATTTCAGCGGGCATTTCGACCCAGAACTCAATCGCACGGCCTACTTGGTTTCGCTCAACAATTTCGCCCACACCATCTACGTGACCCGATACGATATGACCACCGAAACGTGTCGTCGGTAGCATCGCTTTCTCTAAGTTCACTTTGTCACCCGCTTGGTAATCAACAAAACCCGTTTTTTTCAGGGTCTCAAGTGACAAGTCTGCACTGTAGCTGTGGTCGTTAAATTCGACGACCGTCAAACACACACCATTGGTAGCAATACTATCGCCTAACTGAACGTCGGCCATATCAAGCTTACCAACGTTAACCGTTACGGTAATGTCTTCTCCGCGGGGAGTAATTGCACTCAATGTGCCTACGGCTTCTACAATTCCTGTAAACATTTTAAAACTCTTTTTGTTGTCAACAACATGTATCTAGGCGCGGATTTATTTCCACTATCGTTTCGTTACTGTCGGTTTAGTAATACGGGGTTCGCTACGATGCGAATATCCACACCAACTTGTCGAACATCTTTAATTTCTAAATCAATAACATCAGACATCGAGGTGAGCCCTAACGCGCCCATCAAACCTCTTCCGTCACTGCCCATTATTTTAGGAGCTAAATAAAGGATTAGCTCATCCACCAACTGTGCTTCAACCAAGCTTTTTGCCAGTGTTGCACCCGCTTCGACCCAAATATGGTCGATATGATTAGCAGGTAATTGGCGCATCAGATCATGTAAATCTAGCTGACCTGTATCAGTAGTACCGACTTCAATGTCAGCAGACGCCTCTGCGACTCTTAATACGGCTGTTGGCAATTGGTATAACTTGAGCTCAGGGCGCAGTTGATTTTGACGATCAAGAATCACGCGAACAGGCTGACGTACGTCAGCTTCAGCGTAATGAGCCTGTGCGCTACTTGGTAATTCAGCCCAGCGAACATTAAGTGAAGCGTTATCATCAATTACCGTTTGGCTGGTTGATAATACTGCGCCCGCCTTTGCTCGATAATTTTGAACATCACGACGTGCTGCTGGCGATGTGATCCACTGGCTCTGACCATTTGCTAGTGCCGTTTGCCCATCGAGACTGGCTGCCATCTTAAGCTGAACAAAAGGCATGCCTGTTTGCATACGCTTAATAAATGCTGGGTTCAAGTCCAAAGCATCTTGCTCAAGTAAACCGATTTCAACCTCAATGCCTGCATCACGCAGCATTTTGATACCACGTCCAGCGACTTTCGGGTTTGGATCCTGCATCGCGCAAATGACTTTAGCCACTTGAGCTTTAATCAAGCCCTCGGCACACGGTGGTGTACGACCATAATGAGAACAAGGTTCTAGTGTGACATAAGCCGTCGCACCTTTTGCCTTATCACCCGCCATTCGCATGGCATGCACTTCAGCGTGAGGTTCACCCGCTTTAGCGTGAAAGCCTTCACCAACAATTTGCCCATCGGTTTGTACAATAACACAACCGACATTTGGGTTTGGCGCAGTGGTGTAAATGCCGCGTTTCGCTAAATGGATAGCACGCGACATCATTTGAAAATCTAGGGGAGAAAAGTTAGACATGACTGAGGGATTAATCCTCTAATTTAGCGATTTCTTCGCCAAACTCTCGAATGTCTTCAAAGCTGCGGTAAACAGAAGCAAAACGGATGTACGCGACTTTGTCTAACTCTTTTAATTGGCTCATGACTAGATTACCAATCATTTCGCTTGGAACTTCACGCTCACCTGTTGCACGGAGTTGTGACTTAATATTACTGATAGCAAGTTCGATCGCATCAGCACTCACAGGGCGTTTTTCCAGAGCTCGTTGCACACCACCAACCATTTTATCTTCGTTAAACGGTTCGCGGTTTCCATTCGACTTAATGACTTTCGGCATCACGAGTTCTGCCGATTCGAACGTAGTGAAACGCTCGCTACATGCAAGGCATTGACGGCGACGACGAACCTGATGGCCATCAGCAACCAGTCTTGAATCGATTACTTTAGTGTCGTTCTCTGAACAAAAAGGACAATGCATATCACCTCCAAATAATTGAATATCAGTGTAACGGAATTGCCAAACGTTAGGAAAGAAAAAGGGCCAATTAAGGCCCTTTTGTGTGCTGATTCATTGATTATTGCTACGCGAAAGCAATTTTTAAAATGAGCTGCAGAGTAAAGTTAACGAGAAACATTAACCGCGAACAAGATAATTCGCTTTACCCACCCATTTGTAGCTGGTCAGCTCTTCTAAGCCCATAGGACCACGAGCGTGCAGTTTCTGAGTAGAGACTGCCACTTCTGCGCCTAAACCAAACTGTGCGCCATCAGTAAAGCGAGTTGATGCATTCACGTACACTGCTGCTGAACCTACCGAGTTAATGAAGCGCTCAGAGCTTTCTAAACTATTAGTCATGATCGCATCTGAATGGCTCGCGTTATGCACGCGCATATGGTCAATCGCTTCTGCAACATCCGCAACCACTTTTACACCAAGTGTGTAGCTTAGCCATTCGGTGTCAAAGTCATCTTCACCTGCATCACGCACGTCAGTAAAATCAGCAATAAGTGCCTTCGCGCTTGAGTCAGCTACTAATGTCACTTTCTCCGCAAGACGTGTTTTAAGCTTGCCAAGGAACTCCTCAGCTACCGCTTCATGAACAAGCAAAGTATCTAGTGAGTTACATGCTGATGGGCGTTGTACTTTCGAGTTTTCAACCACATTAACAGACTTCTCAAGATCCGCGCTCTCATCAACGAAAATATGGCTGATACCGAAACCACCAATGATAACCGGAATAGTGCTGTTCTCTTTACACATCTTGTGTAGACCAGCGCCACCACGAGGGATGATCATATCTACATAGTCATCTAGCTTAAGCAACTGAGAAACCAACTCACGATCTGACTTTTCAATGTATTGAACAGAAGCAGCAGGAAGCTCCGCTTTCTCTAGTGCAGACTGGATAACTTTTACCAGTTCCATGTTCGAGAAAAAGGTCTCTTTACCACCACGCAAGATGCTTGCGTTCCCCGTTTTCAGACACAGCGCCGCAATATCAATCGTTACGTTCGGGCGTGCTTCATAGATAACACCAACAACACCAAGCGGTACACGACGACGAGACAGTGACATACCGTTTTCCAGTACTTTGCTGTCGATTTCGCTGCCCACAGGGTCGTTCAGGCTAATAACGTTACGAACGTCGTTAGCGATGCCAGTTAAGCGTTCTTCATTCAAAAGTAGGCGGTCAAGAAGTGCGTCCGTTAAACCCGCTTCGCGGCCCAGTTCGATGTCTTTCGCGTTCGCTTCTAAGATAGCGGCTGCATTTGCTTCTAACTCATCGGCGATGATCGCCAATGCCTTGTTCTTTTGCGCCGTTGATGTGGTCGCTAGGTGAAAAGCAGCTTCTTTTGCTGCGATACCCATGTTAGTTAAATCCACGTTTAACTCTCCCTAAATTCTGTCTGCTTTTGGATGAAAAAGGCGATGCTTACAACCTGCATCTAGTGCAAAAACCAGATGCGCTGTTCATCGCCTTGTCATCTCGAACTATTCTTGGATAACGACAAGATCGTCACGGTGAATGACTTCTGACCCGTAATCGTAACCAAGGGTGTCGCCAATATCTTTACTGTGCTTGCCTGCTATTTTTGCAAGGTCTTGGCTTGAGTAGCTAGCGATACCACGCGCGACTACTTTGCCTTTGCTGTCTGTGACTTGGGTGACTTCACCACGAGAGAACTCGCCTTTAACTCGAACCACCCCTTTTGCCAACAAGCTACTGCCTTTGGTGTTAACGGCATTCACCGCACCATCGTCAACCACGATGTCACCAGCAGAAGCTGGGCCAGCTAAAATCCAACGCTTACGGTTTTCAAGCGCCTCGGCTAACGGCAAGAAACGTGTGCCTTGAGGATTGTCACTCAAAGAGTCAAAAACCACATTTTCAGCACTACCTGCTGCAATAATAACTTCAATACCAGCTCGACGAGCAATATCCGCCGCCTGCAGTTTTGTCGCCATACCACCGGTACCTAAAGTCGTGCCACTACCGCCTGCAATCTTACGCAGCGTGTCATCAATGGTTTTTACTTCTTTGATGAGCTCCGCATTTGGATCTTTGCGAGGGTCTGCAGTAAATAGACCTTTTTGGTCTGTCAGTAGCAAAAGCTTATCAGCGCCACATAAAATACCAACCAGTGCCGACAAGTTATCGTTGTCGCCTACTTTGATTTCGTTGGTCGCTACTGCATCGTTTTCATTCACGACAGGAATAATATCGTGTTCAACGAGTGCGTTGATCGTGTCACGAGCATTCAGAAAACGCTCACGGTCATCGAGATCAGCACGAGTCAGTAGCATCTGGCCGATTTTAAGACCATAGATAGCGAATAAAGACTCCCAAACTTGAATCAACTGACTTTGCCCAACTGCAGCAAGCAACTGTTTGCTCGCCATTGAGTTAGGAAGTGCGGGGTAACCAAGGTGCTCTCGTCCTGCTGCAATTGCGCCAGACGAAACCATTACCACAGAGTGGCCTTGTTTTTTTAATTCAGCACATTGACGAACCAGCTCAACCATATGAGCACGCTCTAATGCCAATGTTCCACCAGTTAAGACACTGGTACCCAGTTTAACAACGACAGTTTTACGCTGCGCTGTTGTCCCGCTTTGATGATTTGTTGTCATGAAGTCTTTTATGGATAAAACAAATAAGAGGTGATGTTTTAGCAATCAACAGGGGAATTCACAAGCAGAAAAGGTGCGAAATCGCACCTTTTTACTTTATATGGAATAGTAACCTTTAAAATCAGACAAATTCGACAGACTCTTCGTCTAATTGGATGCTGATTTCAAACTTACTTTGAAGTTCATCGACCAGTTTTTGGTGGAAGGCTTCTTGAGTTTTAGTGACCTCAGCAACCGCCTTTTTAGGCAAAGGTAATGAATCCCACTTGCCTTCAATGTTGTATTTACCAATATTGTACTTCGCCGAATACCCCTCTTCAGACTTGTCCAACTCCATCCACCAGCCCCAGAACTCACGCTCTTCTGGTGATTTTTTATCGTTCACACATACTGATAAGCAATCAAAAATATAGTGACCTTCTTCTGATTGCGGCTCCCTCAAATATGGCCCAATGGCCTTTAATACGTTTAACAAGCGATAATGTGTTGGTTCTTGTGTCACTTCTGACATATTGAATCTCCATTTTCAATGTTAAGAATGACGTTACTCAGACTGCAATACGTTAAAACCACGCAGTTGGATTTATAAATTTTCTCTGAGTATCAGGTACTTAATCTGTACACTTTTAATGCTTAACTAATTTAGGAGAAATGTCATCTAAATAATTCGTCCTCAAGCCACTTTATCGCTAATTCGAGGGATTGCTCATAACCTTGTGTAATTGATTTCGATTTAATTTTCTTTGCCTTGCCGTAATCACTGTAAATAGCAACCAGTTGGTTATCCATTGGCGGTGACACAGGATCGCCTTCTAAGGCTAACGCTAAGATAGGAACATTGGTTTTGCTGTTCGACAACAGGCCTTGCACCTTCAAAGACCACGCCATCAACTGACCGGAAAGACTATTGATATCGACGGCACCTTTACCTAAGCGAGAAGCCAGCACATCTAGATGCATCTTTGGCATTTTCTTCAACTTATCGGCATGCACAAAGATGTCGTGAATTGGCGCACCAAGAGAGATACACGCTTTGATCTTATGTTGCTCGATAAAAGACAGCCTAACCATCGCATTGCCGCCAAAGCGGAAACCAAACAAGCCCACTTTATAGTGGTCAACCCATGGGATATTTGGCAGCTCATTCAATACTGCCTGATGCAGGCACGAAGAATCTTCAGTTAATGGCCAATGAGAGCTATGCCCTACCGATGGCATATCAACAGTAAGCATTGCAATGTTCTTCGGTGCCAGATAATCCCTAAACAAACGCCACATGTCCGTTTGCAGGCTATCTAAACCTGCACTCACGATCACAACAGGCTGAGGTTTGTCGGTTTTCGCTAAGTGTAGGTTGGCTTTGATTTTCTTGTTCTGGTATGGCACCTCAATCTGCTTAACAATCAGCTTAGTGTGCTTAATCGCTTCAGAATAGGCTGCGTTCGCTAACACTTGGGCCTGGGCCGCCAAGTTATCATTCTTTAGGTGCGGATAACCTGCAATACTGAAACATAAAGAGGCCGAGAACAGCTCTTCAGCCACCTCTTCACCGCTTTTTTCGTTAGAGCGGTTCTGATGCAACATGCCCAACTTGGTCCATTCATAAGCCCAGTTACCACTGCGGTATCCCATCACTGTGTCTAGCCACTCATCGGTAGTACGAGAGTTGTTTGAGGACGCGATTCGAGCCAGTACAGCTTCTTGCTCAATAGGATTCACGCCTTGCCACACCCACTGAAGACGTCTTAGGTTTCGGTACCATGATAAGTTTTGCTGTTCACGCTTCTCATCCAATAACGCTTCAGAGCTTGGCATGTATTGTGTCAGCATTGAGGTCTCTTTGGCCTGCTTGTGTTTTACAAACAAGGTTTCCGAAAGGTTCGAGCTCGTTTCTTCTGGTTCAGACATTGGGGCACTTAATAAGAAATGATTTCCACTAATAATATAAAAAAAAATGACCCTATAAAGGGTCATTTCTCAAAAAACTAAGTTTACACTTATTTTGACTTGCGATTTACTGGCTCAACGTAGCTTAGGCTAGTATCCCAAGGTTGCTCAATCCATGTGTCTTGAGCGATATCAACAATGTACTCGTCTAGTAGGTGAGCGCCAGAAGGCTTAGCACATACAGCGATCAGTTTTGCTTTAGGGTACATCTCGCGAAGCTTACGTGCAGTGTCACCACTATCAACAAGATCTTCAACGATTAGGAAACCCTCGCCGTCACCTTCAGGTGCTTTAACGACAGTCATATCACGTTGGTGATCGTGGTCGTAGCTAGAAATACAAATCGTATCTACGTGACGAATACCCAGTTCACGAGCCAAGATTGCACCAGGAACCAAACCACCACGGCTTACAGCCCAGATACCTTTCCACTGCTCTGCAGGCATTTGCTTTTCTGCTAGTTGACGGCAGTAAGTCTGCATGTTGTCCCAAGTGATAACAAATTTTTTGCTCATAGTATAAAACCTAATAATTTTTCATGTTATTAGAGGCTATGACGAATATAGCCTCTTCAGCGTTTAAGCAGAAATCTAGACGATTAAGCGAAAATGTATTTAAGAATAAAGACTACCGACATGATCCACACAGCAGGTGAAACGTCGCGACCTTTACCACTTAGCAGCTTAATTGCAGCGTAAGCGATGAAACCTAGTGAGATACCCTCAGCAATAGAGTACGTAAGCGGCATAAGTAGACATGTTACCACGACTGGTGCTGCTTCCGTAAGATCACGCCAATCAATGCCAACTAGGCCTGACATCATCAGAATTGCTACATAGAAAAGTGCGCCTGATGTTGCAAACGCCGGAATCATACCTGCAAGTGGCGAGAAGAAAAGAGCAAGAAGGAAAAGTACGCCCACTACAACAGCCGTTAGACCCGTACGCCCCCCTTCAGCAACGCCTGAAACACTCTCTACATACGAAGTTGTGTTAGATGTACCTAGAAGTGCACCGATAGACGTTGCTGTTGAGTCAGCAAGCAGTGCTTTGTTCAGACGGGGTAGTTTACCATCTTCTTTGATTAGATTTGCTTTTGTCGCAACGCCAACTAGGGTGCCCGCTGTATCGAATAAGTCGACAAATAGGAAAGCAAAGACAACAGAGATCATACCGATTTCAAATACTGCAGAGAAATCAAGCTGCATAAAAGTCGGAGCAAGGCTTGGTGGTGTAGACATGATGCCGCCGTACTGAACGTCACCAATGATAATGCCAAGAGCTGTAATAGCTAGAATTGCAATCATTACTGCGCCTTTCACACCGCGGTGTACAAGAGCAATAGTAAGGAAGAAACCAAGAGCACCAAGGATAGGAGCAATAGCAGTAATGTCACCAAGTGATACTTTTGTTGCAGGGTTAGAAACCACGATGCCCGCATTGCTAAGCGCAATAAATGCTAGAAAAAGACCGATACCCGCAGAGATACCTACACGCAAAGACATAGGAATCGAGTTGATAATCCATTCACGAATCTTAAAGATGCTCAAGAAAATGAAGATCACACCCGAAACAAACACTGCCGCTAGAGCAACTTGCCACGTGTAACCCATGCCCATCACAACCGCGTAGGTAAAGAAGGCATTCAGGCCCATACCTGGAGCTTGAGCAATTGGGTAGTTAGCAACAAAGCCCATGATGAAACAGCCAATAGCAGCCGCTAAACAGGTTGCTACAAATACAGCGCCGTGGTCCATACCAGCATCAGCTAGGATCATTGGGTTTACAAAAATGATGTAAGCCATTGTTAGGAAGGTTGTTAGACCTGCGATGATTTCAGTGCGCACATTGGTGCCGTTTTCACTGAGTTTGAATAGCTTTTCGAACATTATCGAATCCTATAAGGGTAAAAGTAAACGGTTGCGTAATCGATTGGTTTTGGATTATAAAGTTATCAAATAACAAATTCCAGATAGAATTAAGGCTCTAAATAATATTTGTCAGAATGACGTATGAAACCAAGCGATTAAAAATCACATCAAAAAATAAAAATACATATTAAAAACAACAGACTAAAAACAATTTAACGGTCGCATTTATTTGATTGCTTTTTCAACCATCAGTTATTTTCATTAAGAAACTGGCGCTAAATTTGCCAATTAAAACCCACAAGAGTTGTCCGATTTTCAACAGAATCGGTAATAAGACTCAAATTGACATTTTTCTGTTTAAAAAACAACCGACCATAGTCGTAAATAGATGATGAATCACAGCTGGAGATAAAGTAGCAGGCAAAAAAAACGCCACTCAAAAATGAGTGGCGGTAGAATCTGTCAACCAAGAGGGTTGTAAGAGAATTCCAATATATAGGGGTGAACAAAACTGTTCGAGTTACATGCTTACGGTATTAGTAGCCGAAGCTTGTAGGGTATGCAAAGTTGCTAGTGTAAACAGAGTTGTTAAGCCAGAACATTACAGATGGTAAACCTTTCATAACTATCACCTTAATAAATCAATAAAAAACGAATTTGATTTCTCGGTTCCTTGGAGGCGATAAACGGACTCATCCTTTGAGCATTTACTCTTCACTTCAGAAGTTGGTTATAAATATACTTCAAAGAAAAAAGATTACAAGCATTTTTTGCTTAAGGTCACACTTTTAGCCGATAAAGGTTATTTTACAAACTTAAAAATGTAATTAAATTACACGGCAAGTTTAAATAAACGTTTGCCTGCTTCTTTTATAAGCATCAAGGCGCTTAAGAAAGATCAAATGAACAGGATGGCGTTCAAAATTTGAAGGATTTAAGGTTTATAAGCGCTACTCGTGAAAACGGTCTAGTGGTATGCTGTCAGCATCAAAACAGACCTATATTTTAGTTTTTTGTTCTATTTTTATACCCATAGAAACTCTAAATATATGGTTATCAAATAAAAAAGGAGTCATCCGTGTCTGAATTCCATTCTGAGATCAGTAAATTATCCCCTGCCCCTCTTTGGCAGTTCTTCGATAAGATTTGCTCAATCCCACACCCTTCAAAGCATGAAGAGGAGCTTGCTCAATACATTATTGCTTGGGCGACAGAGCAAGGCCTAGATGTACGCCGTGATCCAACGGGTAACGTATTCATCAAAAAGCCTGCGACGCCAGGTATGGAAAACAAAAAAGGTGTTGTGCTGCAAGCTCACATCGACATGGTTCCACAAAAGAACGAAGATACGGTTCACGACTTCACTAAAGATCCAATCCAACCGTACATCGACGGTGAGTGGGTTACTGCAAAAGGCACAACACTTGGCGCAGATAACGGCATGGGTATGTCATCATGCTTGGCGGTTCTTGCATCAAGTGAAATCAAGCACGGCCCTATCGAAGTTCTCCTAACAGTAGACGAAGAAGCAGGTATGACAGGTGCGTTCGGTCTTGAAGCGGGTTGGTTAGAAGGTGACATCCTTCTTAACACCGATTCAGAGCAAGAAGGCGAAGTGTACATGGGTTGTGCTGGCGGTATCGACGGCGCGATGACATTTGACGTTGCTCGTACTGCAATCCCAGCAGGTTTCGTGACTCGTAAGCTAACGCTTAAAGGTCTTAAAGGCGGCCACTCAGGTTGTGATATTCACACAGGTCGTGCAAACGCGAACAAACTGCTTGCTCGCTTCCTAGCGGGTCACGCGAAAGAGCTAGACCTACGCCTCGTAGAATTCAAAGGTGGCAGCCTACGTAACGCAATTCCTCGTGAAGGTTTCGTTACCGTTGCTGTTCCAGCGGCAAACCAAGAGAAACTGGCTTCGCTATACAACTACTACACAGAGCTACTTTCTACAGAGCTAGGTAAAGTAGAAGACAGCATCGTGACTTTCAACGAAGAAGCTTCAGTTGAAATGGGCGCACTTGCAGCTGCTGACCAAGCTCGCTTCATCGCAGCACTTAACGCGGCGCCAAACGGCGTGATTCGTATGAGTGATGAGATTGAAGGTGTTGTTGAGACATCTCTGAACGTGGGTGTTATCACGACAGAAGAGAACTCAATCACTGTACTTTGCCTAATTCGCTCTCTGATCGACTCTGGCCGTAGCCAAGTTGAAAGCATGCTTCACTCTGTAGCAGAGCTTGCTGGTGCGAGCATCGAATTCTCTGGCGCTTACCCAGGTTGGAAGCCAGACGCAGATTCAGAAATCATGCACATCTTCCGCGACATGTACGAAGGTATCTACGGTAACAAGCCAAACATCATGGTTATCCATGCTGGTCTTGAGTGTGGTCTATTCAAAGAACCTTACCCGAACATGGACATGGTTTCTTTCGGTCCAACTATCAAGTTCCCTCACTCTCCAGATGAGAAAGTGAAGATTGATACGGTTGAACTATTCTGGAACCAAATGGTTGCGCTGCTAGAAGCAATCCCAGAAAAAGCATAATTCGAACCATTATGTTTTCGATAGATAGGGTTTCGCGGTAAGTACTATTCATCGGCACAAAATAAAACAGGTACTCAATGAGTACCTGTTTTTGTATCTAAGCTTTACGATCAGCTAAGACATTAAGCGCGTGAAGCTGCATAGCTCTTTAGCTCATCAATTGAAGTTTGTTCAACCACTTCACCATCGATGAAGTACGTTACCATCTCGCCGTCACGAACACCGATTAGTGTCGGTCGCTCACCAGATTGGTAAGTGATGTCCATTTGGATAGTGCTTTCATCAATCTGCTGTATCTGACCTTTTTCTATCATATTTATATTAGTGATTGGGCCTACAGGTGCTTCCGTTAGTGGGGTGCTACCTGTCCAGAATTCTAGAGAGTAAAATACTAGGTAGTCTGCTGCAACCGTTAGACCGTATGCCGGTGCCAGCAGCAAGTTTAAACCGCCACGTGCATAACGGTTATCAACAGCTTTAATAGTTGAATTTCATTAGGTAACCGGTTACTGCGTTGCTACCAACACAGCCAGATAAAGCAACAGAGACCACTGCAAGTGCTACAACTTTTGACATTGTTTTTTTTCATTTTCATCTCAATATTTGCAATTGGCCGCCAGAAAATGGCGATGGATAATAGCAAGTGCCAAAAACAAAATTATCAGAGTTAAATCAATAAATTGCCAGAAACCTTACAAATAACAGGTGCATTCCAAACAGGCCGCCATCCATGGAATACCGTTCCCGATACGCCTCCACAAAAAAGTTTTGTCGTTACCGTAAAGCGATTGATTCGTACTAAAAATCAACGATTGCTACATTCCGTGTTAACGAATTATCACCATGTTGAGAACAACCTAAATGGCAAGACTAAAACCTAATCAACCATTCGAATTACTTGGTTCTACTGTTCAGCCAGGACAGCGAATGGAGATTGAACTGCAAGCAGCTCAGCTTTACACGCACTCTCCACTTTCGATCCCGATTGAAATCATTCACGGTCGCCAAGCAGGTCCAACACTGATGGTAAACGCTGCGATTCACGGTGATGAGTTAAATGGTGTTGAGATTGCACGCCAGCTCACCAATGCGATTGATCCTAAGAAATTGAAAGGGACATTGATTGTCGTGCCGATCGTTAACGTATTCGGCTTCATTCATAAGTCTCGTTACCTACCAGACCGTCGCGACCTAAACCGTTGCTTCCCTGGTAGTGAGAAAGGATCGCTAACATCGCGTATCGCTTACACTTTCTTCGAGAACGTGGCTAAGCACTGTGATTTCATTCTGGATCTACACACGGGCGCGATTCACCGTACGAACTTGCCACAAATTCGTGCAAACCTTTCGAACCCAGAAACCATGCGTATCGCAAAAGCGTTCGCGACACCAGTGATCATCGACTCACCACTGCGTGATGGTTCACTGCGAAGCGAAGCGGAAAAGTTAGGTATTCCAGTCCTGACATACGAAGGTGGTGAGGCGCTGCGTTTTGATCATCTAGCGATTCGCGCGGGTTACCTTGGCGTGCATCAGGTGATGAAAGAAATCGGTATGCTGCGTCCTAACCGAAAAAAGTTGCCAGAGCCTGTGTTGAGTAAATCCACCAGCTGGATCCGCGCGGAATCAGACGGTATTTTGCGTAACATCGTAAGACTTGGCGAACAAGTTGAAGCAGGACAAACCCTTGCTTACATCAGTTCACCATTAGGTCACCAAGAAGGCCAAGTGATCACAACCAAAGGCGGTATCGTGATTGGTCAACAAACTCTACCTTTGGTAAACGAAGGTGATGCTGTGTTCCATATTGCTTACTTTAAGCAAGACGATGAAGAAGTAGGACAATCAGTAGAAAGCTACATTGAAGAAGTAGCAGAAGACGATTGGCTAACTGCGCTGAATAACTGATCAGGCAATGCTAAAAAGTTTAATAGCTCGACGCTAAAAGCGAGAAGCCAAAACAGTGCTCTTAAACACAATAAAACAGAACTCCACAAACTAAAAAGCCCCAATATACTTTTAACTAGAAAGAGAAAAGTTATATCGGGGCTTTTTTTACAAATCCCTTATCTTAAAATTAAGGGATCTATAAATTAATCATGCACTGAATTACTCAGCGTCTTCTTGCTCTTCTGCACGAGCTTTAGCGCGCGCTTCACGTGCTTGCTCAGCTTTAAGCTCTTTAGTGTGACGTAGTTCGTCACGCTCTTTACGCTGCTCTGATTTACGCTCGTTACGTTCAGCTTGGTTAGCGATGAAAGATGCTAGCTCTTTCTCTGCCCACTCTTGTGCTAGAGCTTCAGTTTCGAAACCAGACTCACGCTTAGATACTGTAGTGCTACGAGACGTTACTTGACGAGTAATCTCTGCACACCAACCGTTGCGTTTTTCTGTAAGGCGGATATCAAATTTTTTGTTCTTAGACATGTTCTATTTTTTCCTAAGGGAGATCATTAAGGGATCGGTCAACTTTGATAACTCCATCTAAGTGAGCATCATTTAACACCATCCCTTGGTAAGCGCGGTATTAGAGCACAAATCAATGAATATTGCTGCAAATATTTGCAGCGGATCACACTCCAATGCTGCAAATCGTTTACGCTTGATTTCTGTTAGTTCATAACTTCCAATTCATCATCAATTTCTGCCCTGTTTTATCGACAACAATGAAATGAACTATGCTCAAACAGAGACAAATGAAAGAGATACCTGCTTGCTCAGGTTTATAGACTCTACTGCCTCACCTACTCCGCCCATAATTAAAATAGCTAAGGAGTTGCTATGGATAGCTTCATCAAACATTTACCGAAGGTTGAGCTGCACTTACACATAGAAGGTACATTAGAACCAGAGCTGATGTTCGAGCTCGCCAAGCGTAATAACGTGTCGATTCCCTTTGAGACCCCTGACCAAATACGAGAGGCGTACCAGTTCCACAATCTTCAATCCTTTCTCGACATCTACTATCAAGGTGCTAACGTACTGATTCATGAGCAAGATTTCTACGATCTGACGTGGGCTTATCTGTTGAAGTGCCAGCAAGATAATGTGATTCATACTGAGATCTTTTTTGACCCTCAAACTCACACTGAACGCGGCATTGCCTTTGAAGTCATCGTCGGCGGGATCACTCGAGCTTTGAATCAAGCGGAGCAAGAGCTTGGTATCAGCAGCCAGCTGATCATGTGTTTTCTGCGTCATCTCGATGAAGACAGCGCTTTTGAAACACTCAAACAAGCCCTTCCCTATAAAGATGAGATCATTGCCATTGGGCTAGATTCATCAGAACAGGGAAATCCGCCAGAGAAGTTTAAACATGTATTTCGAGAAGCGATCAACCAAGGATTTCTGACTGTCGCGCACGCCGGAGAAGAAGGCCCTGCGCAAAATATTATCGACGCTCTGAGCTTGCTAAGCATTGCCCGAATTGATCATGGCGTTCGCTGTGTAGAAGATGAAGAGCTGATGGAGCAGCTAATAGCCAAACGCACACCGCTGACGGTCTGCCCACTGTCGAATACTAAGCTCAAGGTCTTCGACACCATGCAAGAGCACAACATCGTCGAGCTGTTGAGAAAAGGGCTGTGCGTCACCATCAATTCCGATGATCCCGCTTACTTCGGCGGCTATATGAATGATAACTTCCTCGCCGTCGCCAATGCTCACCCAGTGACGAAAAATGAATTAGTGCAATTCAGTATTAATGCCATCGAAGCCAGTTTCATCTCGCCTCACGCCAAAGAAGATCTCACTACACAGGTACGCCAATACCTTTCAGCAAATACTTAATGAGTTATGAAGATCAAAAAGGGAAGCTCAGCGCTTCCCTTTCAGTATGGGTAGATAACCAATTAGCTTAGCCCGGGTGACCATCCACTCTTGGTGTTAATAGCATCATGCCGAACTTCCAGATAAATAGCCCAAATGCTAACGTCCATAAACCCGCACTGATGTTGACCATCTCAAATAAATACGCCGGAAAGAAGATCACCCCTAAACTACGTACTAGCGCCGCGATAAAAATAGCCGAGAACGCCAAAGCCATACTTGGCCCTTTATAGATAGCACGACCGGTGTGTCCCATCGTCACGCGTGTAATCATCGCAAGAATTAACCCACTCAGACCACCAATCGCAAACAAGTGCAGCATATTGTGACTCGCAAACGGGTTGTCTAACAGACCACGAAGCAGCAAGCTTAGAGGGATACATAGGTAAGCCGCATGCAGCGACCACACCAAAGGCTTAGACAAAGTTGTCCAAGGCTTCCAGCGGATAAAGCGTACCAATTGGGTTACACCTGAAAATACCATCAACTCATTACCGACTTGAGCAAAGGTCAATGGGAAGAAGCTCAACACAAATAAGCCAACCAAAGGTAGATTCGCTAGCCATTCCAACCAAACTAAGGGTTGAGCTTTTTCAAAATCAAAACGACGTACCGTGAAGAATGGAATCACTCGTCCGCCCATTACAGACAGCAACAGGTAAACCACCACAACATCGCTTGCCATACCGCTGATGAAGGAAATGGAGGCATCCCTTTAACGGTCGCGTAACTAGAAAAGTTCGCCACGATAGCCAATATAAACAGTGGTACAAAGAACAGGTTCTTCCAGCCTTTCGACTTCACGACACGAAAACCAATTTCGTAGGCGGCGAAGATTAAGAACAACGCCTCAACCGACGAGATAAACCATAACGGAGCAGGTGTCCAAAACAGAATACGAGGTGCGATCCATAAGCCAACAAGGGCAGCCAACCGATAGTGCTTGGTTCCGTTGACACCCGTCCACGTTTGTACCGCCGTTAACACAAAACCGACCACTATCGCCATTGAGAAACCAAACAGCATTTCGTGTACGTGCCACCAAAGCGCCGGTACTTTTAGCATTTCTGGCTGACCGTTTTGGAACATGATGACCCAGTAAGCGTTCACCAGGATAGTTTGATTTATTAAAAAGGACGGGTACGCCTC
>NZ_JBQKUM010000047.1:0-39480 GCF_054968605.1 Pseudoalteromonas sp. G5_S1_14_S5
TAAATAATAAAAAAGCCGAGACATCTATGATATCTCGGCTTTTTAACATTCAATATTCTATCGAACTAATATGTCCCGCAAGAATTACTCACCAGCAAACATGTAACCTTCGCCGTGAACCGTCACAAAAATTTGTGGGTTCTTAGGGTCGAACTCCATTTTTGCGCGCATACGACGAATAAGTACATCAATAGTACGGTCATTCGGCGCGTCAACACGGTGGCTGATCATATTGAGAATACGTTCGCGGCTTAATACCTGATTAGGGTAAGAAGACAGTGCAACCAATAATTCATATTCAGCTTTCGTCAGTTTTACCGGCTCGCCGTTTTTGCTTAACGCACGACGAGGGATATCAAATGTCCACTCACCAAAACGTACCACTGACTCATCTTGTGACTCTTCAGCCTCTCCTACTGTCGTTTTACGAGCAGCAGAAATGCGCCAAAGTAGATTTTTAACTCGAACTAATAACTCGCGAAGTTCGAAAGGTTTAGTAACGTAATCGTCAGCGCCCATTTCAAGGCCAACAATTTTGTCAATGCTATCCGTGCGTCCAGTAACTAAAATAATTCCAATGTCAGATTGACTGCGTAATTCGCGAGTTAGCATCAATCCATCTTCGCCTGGTAAGTTGATGTCCAGCATAATGAGGTCAACGTTGTTTTCTTCTAACACGCTTCTCATTTGAGCACCGCTCTCGGCCTCGCTAACTGTGTAACCTTCGTTCTGGAAATAACCAACCAGTTTACTACGGGTCACCACATCATCTTCTACGACTAATACGTGATAGCTCATCTACACCACTTTTCTTATTTAATAGTTTCGGTGACTATTCTATTCATAACTAGTAACAATTCTAGTGGTACCGAAGATAAATGCCAGAAACATGGATTTTTTTTGATACAAGACAATCTTTAACCTTGCTATTTGTCGTCTAGCACAATTCAATATAGGCATTACTACTAACGAGTAACTTTGCATTTAGCAAATAACCTCGTCTCAGCCTTGGTGTGCGAAAAGACACCACAAGACTAAATCAGGACCTATGTAATGAAAGATACGAAAGCGTTCAACGAGCAAAGAGCAGAAATTTACTGGTGGCTATCAAGCTTATTCGTCAAAGAGCTCACCCAAGACGAACTTGACCACTACCATTCTATTGAAATTCGTTCTTTCTTAACTGGTTTAGGCCAAAATGAAACTCTAAAGCCTGCTATTGATAAGTTGGTTGATGCACTGAACCGCCTACAAACTCGCGAAGATGCACAACTAGAACTGTCTGCTGACTTTTGCGACCTTTTCCTAAAGACGGATAAGCATGGCGCCCTTCCTTATGCCTCAATGTACATCGGTGAAACTGGCCTACTAAACGATAAGCCAGCGAAAGAGATGGAAGAGATCATGGCTGAGCACAACCTAGTCGTTAACCAAGATCTCAAAGAACCAGCAGACCACATCGCTATCGAACTCGACTTCTTAGGTAACTTAATCATTCGTTCCAATGAAACTGAATCAGAAGAAGAGTTAGAAAAGTCGTTCGAAGTTCAGCAACAATTTATCGAACAACAGCTATTAACTTGGATCCCGAAATTCAACGTTAAGTGTCAAGATGTTGATGAATTCGGTTTCTACGCTGCAGCTTCCTCTCTGCTAATGGCTTTCTGTCAATTAGATGCTCAATATTTAGCTGCTGAATAAGCTTAATTGATGACTAGGTAAATAAATTTCGTAGAATGTGACAATTCACCCGGATTTCTGGGTGAATTGTATTGCGAGTATTTTCTAGTCAGTCTAGAATTGTGATCGCAAACGATAAAATATGAAACATTCACGAAATGCTATGCTTATAAAGTTCAGAGCATTTCGGTGTTAAAACAAGCCGCTCACAAGCGGTTTTTTGTTTTTTAACACTTTAGTACCCAAAGAGCCCTACAAATTTAAGCTCTTAGTTAGGTAGCTTAACGGCTACTTCACTCCGTACTTTGGGGAAAGTAGCTTCTAATAGGATAAAAACATGGCCACTATAAAAGATGTCGCTCGCTTAGCAGGCGTATCAACTACAACCGTTTCTCATGTAATCAACAAAACACGTTTTGTTGCAGAAGCGACTCAAGAAAAAGTAAATAAAGCAGTAGACGAATTAAACTATGCTCCAAGTGCTGTTGCTCGTAGTTTGAAGTGTAATTCAACACGAACCATCGGTATGCTAGTGACTCAATCCACAAACCTATTCTTCTCTGAAGTTATCGATGGTGTTGAGAGCTACTGCTACCGTCAAGGCTACACTTTGATCCTGTGTAACACTGGTGGTATCTATGAGAAGCAACGTGACTACATTCGAATGCTTGCAGAGAAACGTGTAGATGGCATCTTAGTTATGTGTTCAGACCTAACGGAAGAACTGAGAGAGATGTTAGACCGTCATGCTGATATCCCTAAAGTAGTCATGGACTGGGGCCCAGAGAGCTCTCAAGCAGATAAAATCATTGATAACTCTGAAGAAGGCGGCTATCTAGCGACTAAATACCTAATCGATCGCGGTCACTCAAAGATTGCTTGTTTAAGTGGCCACTTAGACAAAGCAGCGTGTGTTGAACGTATCGCTGGTTATAAGCGCGCTCTAGAAGAAGCAAACATTACCGCAAGTGACGACATGATCATCGAAGGAAACTTTGAGTGTGATACTGCTGTACTTGCCGCAGACAAAATTGTTGGGATGAAAGAACGCCCTACGGCAGTGTTCTGCTTTAACGATACCATGGCGCTCGGCTTAATGAGTCGCTTGCAGCAGAAAGGCATCCGTATCCCAGAAGATATCTCTATCATTGGCTACGATAACATCGAACTGGCAGAGTACTTCTCTCCACCATTAACTACCGTTCACCAACCGAAGCGTCGTGTCGGTAAGAACGCCTTCGAAATTCTGCTTGAGCGCATTAAAGACAAAGACCATGAAAAACGCGTCTTCGAAATGCACCCAGAAATTGTTGAACGTAGTACAGTTAAAACGTTAAATTAACTGACAAATTGAGTTTATTTTCATCAAGTGCACCTTTGGGTGCGCTTTTTTTATCAGCAGATAAAATAAACCTAGTCTCATATAATAAAGATCATTAATTGAAGCAATATCACACTTTTAAATAGCAATTGTGAGCCTCATTCAACAAAAACTTTATTCTATTCAATCAGTCACGCACAGGGCAAATCACTTGAAAAGGTGAGACGCAAAGCTTCCGGCCTAAACCACTCGTTGGTATGGTAGCGGGGTTACCGATGGCAAAATGCAGTAACTATTAATAACTTAGTAAGTTATGGCTTATTGACAATGTAATTGCAACATTTTGCTAATCTCTCGGACCTGCTTATTTGGTGGCGCAGTTCAAATACACCGAGATAAATAACATGGATAAACCGATACTAAAGGACTCAATGAAGTTATTTGAGCCCCTAGGAAAAATAAAATCACGCTCAATGTTTGGTGGATTCGGTCTTTTCGCTGATGACACTATGTTTGCTCTGGTTGTAAGCGACCAGCTGCATATACGAGCAGACAAAGACACAACAAAAGAGTTCGAGCAACAAGGGTTTCAACCGTACGTCTACAAAAAACGTGGTTTCCCTGTCGTAACTAAATACTTCGCTTTACCAGAAGGCCTATGGCAAGACCAAGAGAAAATCTTACAACTTGCGACTACATCTCTGGGCTTTGCAAAAGAAGAGAAAGCTGAACAGTCCGCTGCTAAGCCTACTCGACTGAAAGACCTCCCTAACCTTCGACTTGCCACTGAGCGTATGTTGAAGAAAGCCGGGATTGATTCCGTAGAACGTTTATATGAATCTGGCTCTGTAAACGCATTTAATGCCATCAAGGAATCTCATACGTCCTCTGTCAGTATTGAACTGCTTTGGGCATTAGAAGGAGCGATCAATGGTACCCATTGGTCGGTTATCCCAAAGCAACGTCGCGAAGAGCTTATCAGTCGCGTAAATTAACATTGTCAGTACACCCTTTTTATACAACTAAGCCGCATTTCTGCGGCTTTTTTTATATCTAATGAAAGTTAATCTATGCTTTGCCTGTCTATCTATACTAACGGTATGCATTGAAAATTTGAGGAAGTATCAATGAGTAAGAAAATGATATTGGGTATTGTGCTAGTCGTGACGATTGTTTTACTAGGCATCAACTTTGGTCAATACCTCACGCTGGAAAACGCCAAAGCACAACAAGCCGTGTTAAACGACTATATAGAAAGTAACTTTTTTTCGGCTTCCGCGACTTACTTCCTCGCGTATATCTTGATCACTGCCTTCTCTATTCCAGGAGCAGCAGTTGTTACACTACTTGGCGCTGCTCTATTTGGATTCTGGAATAGCTTGCTTTTGGTTTCTTTCGCCAGTGCGATCGGCGCAACTCTTGCTTTTTTAAGTAGCCGCTACTTGATGCGTGACTGGATACAAACCAAGTTTGGCGACAAACTGTCTACGATTAATACAGGTGTAGAAAAAGACGGTGCATTTTACTTGTTTTCTTTACGCCTTATTCCTGTATTCCCGTTTTTCCTTATCAACCTGCTAATGGGCTTGACGCCGATGTCACTTACCCGCTACTACGTAACAAGCCAAATCGGCATGCTGCCAGGTACAGCTGTATTCTTAAATGCTGGTACTCAACTCGCAGAAATTGATTCGCTTTCAGGTATCGTTTCACCTTCTGTACTATTGTCATTTGCATTACTAGGCGTATTTCCAATTATAGCCAAATGGTTGATGAGTAAGTTTCGTTCAGCACCTGTTGCTGAATAATTTATAATAGCTAAATAACACAGCTAGCCGAATAAGGTTCAATTTCAATGAAAATCTTCAGTGCATCGAATCCGACAGAAGCGCACATCATCTGCGGATTATTAGAAAGTGAAAATATTGCGTGTGAAGTCCGTGGTGAAGGTTTGTTTGGTTTGAAAGGGGAAATCCCATTCACGGAAGAAACTGACCCTTATGTGTGGCTATATGAGCCAGAAATGGCCACTAAAGCCCGCGCAATCGTTAATGACTATCAAAAGCAGCAAGATTCCATCATCTACGAAGAATGGCGCTGCAGTGAATGTCATGAAGTGAACGAAGCACAATTTGGTTCTTGTTGGCAGTGCGGTGCAAACTCTCCTGAATAAATGAACTGAATGGAGCCCTAGCTGCTTCACCCGATACCTCCCCTAAAAAACGGGAAGCTAAAATACTTCCCGATTTTATTTCAATTCTATATTAGTTCAGATGACCGACTTAGAAATCACTGGATTTGCTTTTGGATAAAATCAATAGAGTGCTGATTAAATTCTTCTGGATTTTCAACATTGCAAACATGACCACAGTTTGCGATTTCGACCAGCTCACTCGACTCATGTGCTTCAACCATCTCTTTAACGGGCTTGATGAACATGTAATCACGCTCTCCCATCAAGTAGAGGGTTGGAATCGGCAATTCGCGGTCTTTGAAATACTTCATTAAAGGGTTTACATCAGCCGTTAATATAAACCAACGTTTAAACTCTTTTTGACACAGTTTTTTGGCTTCACGGATAAATAGGTGACGAGACTCTTTTTGACTTTTTTGTGGCATTACGATGTAAGCAAAAAGACTATAAAGCCACATGTAAGGAATGATGTGTTTACTTAGGTTTCCGAGTTTAACTAACACCTGAGAGCGCGTATTGAGTTTAGTGACTGCACCACCTAATACCATTGAACGTACACGCCCTGCGGCTAGCTCTGCAATATTACGGACGATGATAGTCCCTAACGACATGCCAACGAAATGCGCTGAACGAATTTTTAGATGATCGAGCACTTTAAGGATATCGAGAGTAACCGCTTTAAACGTGTAACGATTCGACATCAGATCTTTAAGGATATTGTCTGATTTACCGTGCCCTCTCAAATCAATGAGCAGCAAATTGAAATGTTGTTTATACGCCTTGATCTGCTTGAACCAGATTGAGGAACTACCTCCTGCGCCATGCACAAATACCACCCACTCATCGCTTGTAGGGTGAGTAAATGTTTTATGAAATAATAAACTCTCAGACATACCTATCGCTTTAATTATTAATATGGAGCTATGCCTCATCACAAGGCAATGACTTAGGATATCACGCAATTGAGAAGATTAGGTGATAATAGTACCGAACCTATCATTAGCCTCATGAATGCTTTAACTACTTTTTCTATGAACTACAATAAGTTTGCAAGCTTTGTCTTAATATACTCGATGTGCTCGGACCAGAAAACAAAAAGGCGCCCTATTCTCAGAGCGCCTTGTGTGAGTTCATATTATCTACTTTGCTAATTTGAGTATCTAGGTAAACTGCTACAACATAGCAGAGTGATACATTGCTAGATACCCTTTCGCAGCATCTTCCCAACTAAAATTTTTCTGCATAGCATAAAGCTGAACACGCTTAATTTCAGATGGGTTTTGTGCGTAAAGCAGCAACGAACGATGTAGAACGGCCAACAAAGCCTGCGGAGTCGGCTCTTCAAAAGCAAAGCCGGTCGCAACCTCTGGATCCTCATCATAATCATTAACACTGTCTTTTAGACCACCGACAGAGCGAACGATAGGCAAGGTGCCATAAGCCATACTGTAGATCTGGTTTAAACCACAAGGTTCAAACTCAGAAGGCATCAAGAAGAAGTCAGAACCCGCTTCAACTAGATGCGCTAATTCATTGTTGTATGCCTCTACAAACGAGAATTTTTCTGAATGCAGTGCCGATAGCTCTTTCAGCTGGCTCGCTAAAACAGGGTCACCCGTACCTACAATCACAATCTGAAGATCGTTCTTCAAGAACTTTTCTATGATAGGCAGCAAGTAGTGAACACCTTTCTGATTCGTTAAGCGACAAACCATCCCATACAATGCGCAATCGATGACCGGTAAGCCAACATCTTGTTGAAGCTTCTGTTTACAGGCTGATTTTCCACGCGCCATGCTGTGTTTGGTCGCTTTGTATTTACGAGGAAGAAATGCATCCGTTTCTGGATTCCAAGCACCGTAGTCACAACCATTTAGAATTCCGACTAAATCTGAAGCTCTACGCTGAAACTCAGCCGCCATGCCATGACTACCAAGCTCTGTTTTTAGCTCTTCCGCGTACGTTGGGCTTACTGCGTTCACTTTATCTGCGCATAACACACCAGCTTTAAGCATTGTCACGTGCGTATCACTAACTGCCGCTTCCGGAACATTGCGGCTGTGCATTTCAGGAAGGCAGTGCAGCTCATCGTATGAGAATACGCCTTTGAACACCGCGTTGTGGATTGAAATAACACTGCGCGTGTTCTCAAAGAATTCATGCTGTTGGTAGCGAGATTTAAGCAAGAAAGGAACAAAGCCAGTATGCCAATCGTTCGCATGAATAATATCAGGTTGGAAACCAAGCTTAGGAAGCATATCCAAACATGCTGCGCTAAAGAACGAAAAACGCTCACCATTATCAGCATAAGCCTGATTATTTTCAGCGTACATTTCTGGACGGTCAAAGTATTTATCACATTCAATACCAAACACTTGTACGCCTTCAACACTTAACTTCTTAACTTGATAAGCTGTATACGGCCAATGATCGAGCTCTGTCGATAAAACAACTTCTGCAGAATCAATATTTTGGATATTGCGGTAAGCGGGAATGGTCACTCGAACGTCCTGTTCGAGTGTTTGTAACGCTTTTGGCAGTGCATTGGCAACATCAGCCAAGCCACCACTTTTAATCAAGCCTTCAACTTCAGACGCTACAAAAAGTACCGAGAGAGTCTTAGTAACCAACTCGTGCTCCTTTAGGGATTACTACTACACCATCGTCAGAGACGTGGTAATGCTTTTTGTCTTCTTTCAGGTTTACACCAATCTGTGTACCCGGTGCGATGTCTGCATCTTTATCGACGATAACACGACGAAGTACACAGCCCTCGCCCACTTTTACGTCGCCTAACAAGATACTCTCACTGACGTCACACGCTGATGCAATATTGCTACGGAAACCAAGTACACACTTCTCGATGCGAGAACCACGAACATAACTACCATTACACACTAAACTATCGATGATTTGAACACGACCATTAGCCGAATCTGTAAACGTCGCAGGTGGTAACGGTGGGTAGTAAGTGTGCAGTGGCCACTTGCGGTTGTATAGTGAAAATGGTGCATCTTTCTCAAGAAGATCCATGTGAGCTTGCCAGTACGCGTCAATCGTACCTACATCACGCCAATAAACTTCTTCTTTCTCACCAGTAATGCGGTTGGTACTGAAGTCATACACAAATACATCACCACGTGGGAACATGTTAGGAATAATATCTTTACCAAAGTCATGTGAAGAACCTTCGCGATCTGCATCTTCAACGAGCTCTGCAAAAAGCTCATTTGCTTCAAATACGTAGTTACCCATTGAAACCAATGCCGAATCAGGGTCGCCAGGGATTGACTTAGGGTTTGCAGGCTTTTCTTCAAAGCCAATCATACGGCCTTCCGCATCAACCTCAATAACACCAAATTCAGACGCTTCTGCAAGAGGCATACGCAGTGCTGATACCGTTAGTGCCGCTTTCTTCTCTTTGTGATAATCAAGCATCTGCTTAATATCCATTTTGTAGATGTGATCAGAACCAAAGATACACACTTGGTCCGGTTCTTCTAGCTGCATGAAACGGAGGTTTTGATAGATCGCATCTGCAGTGCCTTCATACCAACGCTTACCTGTACGCATTTGAGCAGGGATTGGGTCGATAAAACGATCTGTGATACCACTGATATTCCAACCTTTTTTCATATGATGGAACAGTGACTGTGACTTGAACTGCGTTAATACATAGATCTTCATTAGATCCGCGTTAACGAAGTTATTTAAAGCGAAATCAATTAAGCGGTAACTACCACCGAAAGGAACCGAGGGTTTGCTGCGCGATTCTGTTAAAGGTCTTAAGCGAGAGCCTTCACCACCAGCAAGAATCATTCCCAATACACCAGCCATTTTATTCTCCATATATTTATAGCTTGTCGATGTCAGTACTCGTAGAGGTATCTTCCTCTGGGGGATGAACACTGACAATGATTTCGGTACTTAGCGAATATCCATTCACATAAAGTGACAGTATCCTAAGCCAAACGTTGTTTTTCGTGCACTATTGTTTGCACTTGGTTTTATATACGTTATCGACTTTCCAGCCGATTTCAATTTTTAATACGCCATTCTGTGCTACGCAAGCTGATTGCTTTCCTAAGACTTAAAGCAGCTCACATTACACCGTTTGAGCGAAACATTACATTAACACCCAGCATACATCAGGTATACAACTAAACACTGATCTGTGCGTTACAATATTCTAATTAAGTTACACATTTTTTACAGCTGCATAAGATAGTGTGATTAATCTCTTAATTTATTTTACGCTGTGAATTTAATGAATAATTACAACTAAGACTTAAGCTCAACGAGTTGCACAATTGGTTGTTTATGAGTCAAAAAAAAGCAGCCTAGTGGCTGCTTTTTATATCAATAATGTTCAGTTACTTTTCTTTGGGCTTTTTACGTTTATCCGTTACTTCCCATTTGCCGTCAATGAACAGGGCGGTCCAACCAGAAGGCTTACCATCCACTTCTGTACGAACGTAGTTCTCTTTTGTCTTACGACTAAAACGAACAACTGTAGGCTTACCGTCTGGATCTGCAACTGGTGCTGTAGTCAGGTATTGGAACTTCGGTGAAATACGGTCTTTAAAGCGAACTAACTCTTCCACTAAAGGAGCACGAGTTTCACGTGATTTAGGGAAGTTACTTGCTGCCATGAATAGTCCAGAAGCACCATCACGAAGCACAAAGTACGCATCTGAATTCTCACATGGAAGTTCAGGGAAATGTACTGGATCTTCTTTTGGTGGCGCAACTTCGCCGTTCTTCAAAATTTTACGAGTGTTCTTACAATCCTCACTCGTACAATCCATGTACTTACCAAAACGACCATTCTTCAGAACCATATCTGAACCACACTTGTCACACTCAACAAGAGGGCCATCATAGCCTTTTACTTTGAATTCGCCGTGTTCAACCACGTAACCTTCACAGTTCGGGTTGTTACCACATACATGCATCTTACGCTTGTCATCAATCAGATAAGCGTCCATTGCCGTTTCACAAATTGGGCAACGCTTTTTAGCACGAAGGGCAGCGGTTTCAACATCTTCTTCAAGAACGTTGATAATACCTTCTTCATCACCAAGGTTAATCGTTGTCTTACAACGCTCTTTTGGTGGAAGTGCATAACCAGAACAGCCTAGGAATACGCCTGTCGAAGCAGTACGAATACCCATATTACGGCCACAAGTTGGACACTCAATATCGGTTTCAACGATGTGGTTTGGTTTCATGCCGCCTGCATCTTCGTCGAGATCCGCTTTTTCCAAATCACCGGTAAAATCTTTGAAGAAGTTATCTAACACGCCTTTCCAGCTTGCTTCGCCTTCAGCGATTTGGTCTAATTTCTGCTCCATACGAGCAGTAAAATCGTAGTTCATTAGGTCATTGAAGCTGCCGTCTAGACGATCAGTAACAATTTCACCCATCTTCTCAGCATAGAAACGACGCTGCTCAACTTTCACGTAACCACGATCTTGAATAGTAGAGATGATCGACGCGTATGTTGAAGGACGACCGATACCACGTTTCTCAAGTTCTTTAACAAGCGCCGCTTCAGTGAAACGAGCCGGTGGCTTAGTAAAGTGTTGCTTAGGATCCAATGCAATGAGATCCAACTTATCGCCAATTTGTACTGCAGGCAGGATCGTATCTTCGTTTTTACCCATCGGACGTTGAACACGAGTCCAGCCGTCGAATTTAAGGATACGACCTTTCGCTTTTAGCGTGTACTCTTCAGCTTTAACGCTTACTGTTGTTGAGTCGTACTGCGCAGGAGTCATTTGACACGCTACGAATTGATTCCAGATTAGCGAGTAAAGCTTGTGTGCGTCTGCGTCTACGCCATTTAAGTCTTCTGACTTAACATCAACGCTTGAAGGACGAATCGCTTCGTGAGCCTCTTGAGCACCCTCTTTACTACCGTATACAAGCGCTTTAGGTGGCAGGTACTCTGTACCAAACTCAGAACCAATGTATTCACGAGCTGCTTCTACCGCTTCCGAACTCAAGTTGGTTGAGTCAGTACGCATATAAGTAATGTAGCCCGCTTCATATAGGCGTTGCGCTAACATCATGGTTTTCTTTACGCCATAACCAAGACGAGTACTCGCAGCCTGTTGAAGCGTTGAAGTAATGTACGGTGCAGATGGCTTGCTCTTAGTTGGGCGGTCTTCACGCTTACATACTTCGTATTGTGCTTTTTCAAGAACACTCAATGCAGCTTGCGTTTGCGCTTCATTTTCAGGTTTAAACGCAACACCGTCTTTTTGTGCGACTTGAAGTCTAAAATCTGTTTTTTCTGCTGTTTTGGTATCAGCATGCACATCCCAGAACTCTTCAGGAATAAAGGCGTTGATCTCGCGCTCACGCTCAACAAGAAGCTTTACAGCCACTGATTGAACACGGCCAGCGGATAGGCCTCGTGCTACTTTTTTCCAAAGCAGAGGTGACACCATAAAGCCGACAACACGGTCCATAAAACGTCGAGCTTGTTGTGCATTTACACCATCAATATTCAACTCACCTGGAGTTTCAAAAGCTTGCTGGATTGCGTTCTTGGTGATTTCGTTAAACACCACTCGCTTGTATCGCGTTTCATCGCCACCGATGATCTCACGAAGGTGCCATGCGATAGCTTCTCCTTCGCGGTCCAAATCGGTTGCGAGATAAACATGGTCTGCGTTCTCAGCCAGTTTTTGCAATTCAGCAACGACTTTCTCTTTACCTGGTAATACTTGGTAATTTGCTTCCCACTCTTTATATGGGTTGATACCCATCTTTTTAATGAGAGCTTTGCGATCTTTTTCTTTCTTGATACGAGCTTTCTCTTCTGGGCTCATACCCTTTGTTGAAACTGCAGCAGCCTTTTTACCAGTACTTTGACCTGCCGTTGGTAAATCACGTACGTGACCTACACTCGACTTAACGACAAAGTCCTTGCCAAGGTATTTATTGATAGTTTTAGCCTTGGCCGGTGACTCCACTATAACGAGCGATTTACCCATATTGACTCTAACGTCCTTAATCACGATGCTTCAGCACCAACAATTTAACTTGCGGGCTTTTACGCATGATATTCTAAATTCATTGCTTCTTTTTTTACTATTGTGCGAGATTACTAGAAGATCAACCGCTTTTTTCAAAATTGGATCTGATCGCTCGACAATTCGACGACTCATAGGTAAAAGGGTCACAATATAAAGAAGCTATAAAGTACTCGAAAAGAATACTAGCAAGAGCTTATTCATCAGGCATTAACTCTAAACGGGCTCATACTAAGCTTGTCCACGAATCGAACGCGAGCCCCATTCCATTATTTTTGCCATAAATCACAAAATAAATTGTGGATATTCGAAAAGACTCTCTTAATCGGTTGTGAAATCATTGAACTTCTAGTTCGACACCATAAACTCAACGTTATATTCAGTTATCAGAGATAAACTCATGACAAAGAAAGTAATAGCAGAATTTGATTTACTACTTATCGCAAACCAAATTATCCAATCACATGATGACTACATTGAAGGCATGCGCGCAAACAGCGTAGTAGAGAAAGACGATGTGCTCGTCTTCAAAGGCGAATACTTCCTAGACAGCAATGGGATGCCGACAGAAAATACAACCGCAGTATTCAACATGTTTAAATACTTAGCGCACCATCTTTCAAAAGAATTTACGCTTCAGCAGTAATTAAAAAGCTTGCCATTTAGGCAAGCTTTTTTACTTCCTGAGCTTTATCAACTTAGCATTCTTATTGACTCAGCATCTTCAGCTTGTCGAAGTAGTCAGGGAATGTCTTTGATGTACAAGCTGGATCATTAATCGTTACTGGCGTATCACTTAGCGCGACCAACGAAAAGCACATTGCCATACGGTGATCATCGTAAGTATCAATCGCCGCATGTTTCAATTCGGCGACTGGGTTAACGATGATGTAGTCTTCACCCTCTTCTACCTCTGCCCCCACTTTACGTAGTTCGGTTGCCATGGCCGCAAGACGGTCGGTCTCTTTCACGCGCCAGTTGTAGACGTTTCGAATCGCTGTTGTGCCTTTTGCAAACAGGGCTGTTGTCGCAATCGTCATTGCTGCATCAGGAATATGGTTATAGTCCATATCAATGCCCTTCAGATCACCGCAACGAGAGATAACATAGTCATCACCCCATTCAATTTCAGCACCCATTTTTTCGAGTGCATTAGCGAATTGGATATCACCTTGGATACTGTTTTTACCAATACCAGTTACCTTAATTTCGCCACCTTTAATCGCAGCAGCAGCTAAGAAGTAGGACGCCGAAGATGCATCGCCTTCGACAAGGAAATCACCTGGTGATTTGTATGATTGACTCGTTGGAATGACAAATTCTTGGTAATCGTTGTTGATCACGTCCACACCAAATTGTTTCATAATGTGTAGCGTGATATCGATGTATGGTTTAGAAACCAATTCACCCTCTATTTTGATGGTCACTTCACCTTTTGCTAACGGTGCCGCCATCAAAAATGCAGTCAAAAATTGGCTAGAAATAGAACCGTCGATCGAAACCGTACCGCTTTTCAGACCCGTGCCTGTGATTTTCAACGGTGGGTAGTTTTCATTTTCTAAATATTCAACGTCAGCGCCAGCTTCTCGTAGAGCCGTCACTAGGTGGCCAATCGGACGCTCTTTCATGCGAGGCTCACCAGTTAGAACGTATTCCCCACGACCTAAACAAAGCGCAGCCGCAAGCGGACGCATCGCAGTACCTGCGTTACCTAAGAAAAGTTCGAGTGCTTTGTCGCTTGAAAATGCACCGCCAACGCCCGTCACTTCACATACGGTTTTGTCCGCTGATAGCTGATAATCAACTCCTAACTGGGTCAGAGCATTCAACATGTGGCGAATGTCATCACTGTCTAATAAGTTAGTTAGGCGAGTCGTTCCGGTTGAAAGCGCAGCCAAGAGAAGCGCACGGTTAGAAACACTTTTAGAGCCAGGTAGGTTAACTTCCCCACTCACTTTTTGAATTGGTTGTAACGTAAGGCTTTCCATTAAATCTTTTAGTCCTTGTACCACCCGAAGTCACTGGCGAGTATTTATTTTCAGGTGATGAATAATTCTTCGTACTTGCAGACTAACGAACTTTTCCAATGAACTCCAGAGCTAATCTCATTCAAAAAGGTGATAAATTAGCCAACCAATCGCATTTTCATACTAGTACACGAGATCAACGCGAACGCCATCTGAAAAATAAAGAATTCTCACGTCGTCACCTCGGTTAAACAACATCGTATTATCGACATCTTGGATGATATTGACGAGCTTGCCATCTTTGGTTTTAATCAGTAGTTCAACCAATTTATACTCCACTCGATATTGACTATTACCTCGGTTACGAGCGCTTCCAGCTCCAGCAACAGCACCGACAGCCGTTGCTACTTCTTTTCCTGTACCACCTCCAAATTGGTTCCCAATTAAACCACCAATCGCAGCACCTAATAGGGTCTCCCAGCCGCTCGCTTTCGATTCCACTATCTCTTGCTGAGTAATATATCGCACGGTATCAATCTCACCATAAACCACCTCATTCACCGGTCGAGCTTGATTTCGGTTATAAGCTGCATTTGCCAACATGGGCAAAACAAGTAAAATCCAAAGCAACTTCTTCATGGTAGAACTCCTAATGACCTCATGGTCAGTGATTAATCTGTTACGCGGTACTTATGACTATATACCTAACTGAACTTGATACTACTAGTATAGAGTTTCCATCTCCCTTCAATGCACTGGATGAGCCAAATGGCCTTCTTGCTTTTGGGGGAGATTTATCACCAATGCGAATCTTAAATGCTTACAATCACGGTATATTTCCATGGTATGGCCCAGGTGAGCCTATACTTTGGTGGAGCCCAGCACCACGAGCGGTATTTAATCCTAAGACATTCAAACCAGCGAAAAGTCTTAAAAAGTTTCAAAGAAAACATAATTACCGTGTCAGCATCAACCAAGCAACGGATAGAGTCATCGGTTATTGCTCATCGTTAAGACCGGAAGAAGAGACCTGGCTAAACAGCGACATGCAGGCTGCCTACCGAGAGCTCGCTTCGTTAGGCTTCTGTCACTCGGTAGAAGTGTGGCAAGGTGACGAGCTAGTCGGTGGTCTGTATGGCTTACAAAGAGGACAAGTCTTTTGCGGTGAATCCATGTTTAGCTTAAAGACCAATGCCTCGAAAATCGCACTATGGTATTTTTGTCACCACTTTTCTCAGTCTGGAGGGAAGCTCATTGATTGCCAAGTCATGAACTCTCACTTGGAGTCTTTGGGGGCATTAGAAGTAGAAAGAGAAGAGTTTCTCAGCTCTCTGCAATTATTGAAAGATAAGCCTGTTAACAATGTATGCTTTGAAAACCAATGGCTAGAGGAAATGCCTTAATGAATCCAGATTTACAACAAATCAGAATTGGATTAACAGACAATCACGCGTGTAGTTATCTCCCTCACCTCGAGGAAAGAGTCGCTGTCACACTTGATGAACACATGCACACCTCAGAAAATTATGAAGTTCTGCTTGCGAACGGTTTTCGTCGCAGCGGTGCCACCATCTATAAGCCACATTGCGACAATTGTTCAGCATGTCAGGCGATTCGCCTTTCAATTCCCGACGTTAAGTTTTCCAAAAGTCAGCGAAGAATTCTCAACAAAGCAAAAACCTTTCGTTGGGAGCTCAAAGATACAATGGATGATAACTGGTTTGACTTATATAGCCGTTATATCACCGCTCGCCATCGTTCAGGCACTATGTACCCACCTAAAAAAGAAGAGTTTCTACAATTTTCTCAAAATGAGTGGTTAACAACTAAGTTCATGCATATTTACAACGAGACCGACCTGGTTGGCATCGCTGTTACCGATGTGATGTCTCACTGTACCAGTGCGTTTTATACCTTTTTCGATCCAGACATCGATATATCTATAGGGACGCTTGGTGTTTTGTTCCAAATCCAACATGCTCAGAAAGAACACAAACAGTGGCTATATTTGGGTTATCAAATCGATGAATGCCCTGCTATGAACTATAAAGTACGATTTCAACGTCATCAAAGGCTAGTAAATCAGCGGTGGCAAGGGTAGAATACGTCACAACTTTACATATTTTGATTTTGACGGCACAATCAAGCCGTTGAAAACCGCCAAGTTTCGAAAGAGGATTAGATGGCTAAAGAAGACGTAATCGAGATGCAAGGCACTGTCCTTGATACTCTACCAAACACAATGTTCCGTGTTGAGCTTGAAAATGGTCACGTAGTGACAGCACACATCTCTGGTAAAATGCGTAAGAACTACATCCGTATTCTTACTGGTGATAAAGTAACTGTTGAGATGACTCCATACGACCTTTCTAAAGGCCGCATCGTCTTCCGTGCTCGTTAATTTTTAATTATCGAATACGATAAAAAACGGAGCTTAATGCTCCGTTTTTTATTGCCTAACGTTTGGCACTTTGTTTTAACCGCTTTTCTTCGTATCTCGTATCTCGTATCTCGTATCTTCAAAACATAAAAAACGCACAACCTAAGTCATGCGTTTTATCTCTAAGCTATTGAGCTTTCAGTCACTTTGTTAGTGCATCACTTCTTCTTTAGCACCAACATAGACAAAATGCAGTTCGTCTTTTTTAAGTGTTACCTTAACCGTACCACCATCAACTAAGCTACCGAACAACAACTCATTCGCAAGAGGCTTCTTAAGCTTCTCTTGAATCACACGCCCCATTGGACGAGCTCCCATTGTCTTGTCATAGCCTTTGTCAGCTAACCAGTGACGAGCATCTTCAGAAACCTCTAGAGATACGCCACGAGCATCTAGCTGAACCTGAAGCTCAACAATGAACTTGTCGACAACTTGGCTAATCACACTTGGATCAAGGCTATTGAACCAAATGATGTTATCCAGACGGTTACGGAACTCAGGAGTAAAAACTTTCTTAATTTCGCCCATCGCATCTGGTGCATGATCTTGTTGAATCAGGCCGATCGATTTCTTCTCTGTCTCAGCCACACCCGCGTTGGTCGTCATCACTAAGATCACATTACGGAAATCCGCTTTACGACCATTGTTATCGGTTAGTGTGCCGTTATCCATCACCTGAAGTAGCAAGTTGAAGATGTCTGGGTGAGCTTTCTCGATCTCGTCAAGCAATACAACCGAGTGCGGGTTCTTAATAACTGCATCCGTTAATAGACCACCTTGATCGTATCCAACATAACCAGGAGGTGCACCAATTAAGCGACTCACTGAGTGTCGCTCGCCGTACTCAGACATATCAAAGCGCAGCAGTTCAATACCCATTAGTTTAGACAGTTGAACCGTCACCTCAGTTTTACCAACACCTGTAGGGCCTGCGAATAGGAATGAACCTACAGGTTTATTGTCAGCACCAAGTCCAGCACGCGTTAGCTTGATCGCTTCACTCAATACATCGATAGCTGGATCTTGTCCGAACACCAACATTTTCATGCGGTTGTCCAGTTTCTGCAGCGTATCTTTGTCTGAAGACGATACTGACTTCTCTGGAATACGAGCCATTTTCGCGACCATTGACTCAATGTCCGCCACGCTAACTGTTTTCTTACGACGGCTTGCTGGAGCTAGACGGCTACGAGCACCCGCTTCATCAATAACATCGATCGCCTTATCAGGAAGGTGACGTTCATTAATGTATTTCGCAGATAACTCTACGGCCGCACGCAACGCCTTGTTGGTATAACGTACTTCGTGGTGAGCTTCGTATTTTGGCTTCAAGCCAATCAGAATCTTAGTCGTATCATCTAACGAAGGCTCGACAATATCGATTTTTTGGAAGCGACGAGATAGCGCGCGCTCCTTCTCAAAAATACTGCTGTATTCTTGGTATGTCGTAGAACCGATGCAACGCAACTTGCCGCTACTTAGTAGTGGTTTAATTAAGTTAGCCGCATCAACTTGCCCACCCGACGCAGCACCCGCACCAATAATGGTGTGGATCTCATCGATGAACAGAATCGCGTCTTTTTCTTTCTCTAGTTGCTTAAGAATCGCTTTAAAACGTTTCTCAAAGTCACCACGATATTTAGTACCCGCAAGCAGTGAACCAATATCTAGAGAGTATATCACGCTACTCTGAATAATTTCAGGCACTTGTCCTTCAACGATACGCCATGCAAGACCTTCAGCAATAGCCGTTTTACCTACACCCGCTTCACCAACGAGCAGAGGGTTGTTTTTACGACGACGACATAGGACTTGAATAGTTCGCTCAAGCTCTTTATCACGACCGATTAGTGGATCAATGTTACCTTGCTTAGCAACTTCATTTAAGTTGGTCGCAAAGTTTTCTAAACGGTCTTCTGAATTTGCTTCTTCGGCATTCTCTGCACCACCAAGTGAGTCTGATGATGAAGCACTATCGCCTTCATTACTGGCTTTAGTAATACCGTGTGAGATGAAGTTAACGATATCTAGACGGCTAATGTCGTTTTTCTTAAGAAGATACGCTGCGTGAGATTCTTGCTCACTGAAAATAGCAACAAGCACATTAGCACCTGTTACTTCACTGCGACCCGAAGATTGGACATGAAAAACAGCACGTTGAAGTACTCGTTGGAAACTCAACGTAGGTTGGGTCTCACGAGTTTCATCACTTTCTGGGATAAGCGGGGTCGTTTGATCAATAAAAATATCGAGCTCGTTACGAAGAGCATCGAGATCAGCCTGACAAGCTTGGAGCGCTTCCTTGGCCGCATCATTTTCTAATAATGCTAGTAGGAGGTGTTCGACAGTCATAAATTCATGTCGCTTGTCTCGCGCACGAGCAAATGCGCCATTTAAACTCGACTCTAATTCTTTATTTAGCATAGATACCTCCTAAGGGAACAACAGTGTTGTTCGAGCAATTTATACTTGCTCCATTGTACATAGTAGCGGATGCTCATTTTCCTTTGAGTACATCGTGACTTGCGCTACTTTTGTTTCCGCTATTTCAGCACTGTATGTGCCGCATATAGCTTTACCTTCATAATGAACCTTGAGCATCACTTCCGTTGCTTTTTCGATATCTAGTGAGAAGAATCGCTCCAGGATCTCGATTACAAAGTCCATTGGCGTGTAGTCATCGTTATTCAGTACAACGTTATACATTGCCGGTGGCTTTACTTTTGTTGCTTCTTTCTCCAGTAAATCTGAGCCTGGAGATGCCCATTCAAAGTTTCTGCTCATATCGCTTTGCTAAGGGTTATTTTTCGGAAGTGGTGAATGTTTGTGTAACTTAAATTTACCACATTCACGCTTTACGGTGTACTAAGAAACCGCACCGAGAAACACTACCAAAAAATATTCCCCTATACTGAGCCTAATCCACCATGTCCGTCGCTGCAAATAAAAGATCTCGATTCACAGAGTTAACATATGTGATTGATTAAAAAGACGCCACAACTATTGACAGTAACCATGCAATAGCCTCTAAGTTACTATTTGGTTAATAGTTTGTGAGCAATCTCCAATGTGATTTGTTATTAAAATTGATCACTTTTATACCAATTTACTATTGACTGTGCTCAATCATTAGCTACATTGGAGCTAAAAGGTTTTTCTAATACTGTTTCATAACACACTTGAAAATTTAGCAATAAGGAATAATTACGCAGGGTAGCGTTAATTTCCGTAAGCAATGTCTGCAATTCAAGATGCCAATCGAACGTCTTTGGTTGGTTGGGGTTATTTCGATCGAATTTACATTGATTTGATATAAACAACGTTAGTAACAAAATGCATGAGGGATGTATAGCATGGCTACAGGTACAGTAAAATGGTTTAACAATGCCAAAGGATTTGGCTTTATTTGTCCAGAAGGTGAAGAAGGTGATATATTTGCGCACTACTCCACAATACAAATGGAAGGTTATAGAACCTTAAAGGCCGGTCAGCAGGTCGACTATGAAGTAGAAAGTGGACCTAAAGGCTCTCACGCAAGCTCCGTTGTTCCTGTAGAAGGTAGTGCTAGTAAATAGGCAAAATTGTCATATCGTGTTGACCTAAATAGCACTATTTGAGAGTTAACAGATTATGAAAACCGCTCCTTTAATACCTTTACGTAGGGTTTAATGAGCGGTTTTTTTGATCTTGGGTGAGACATATGTTCTGCGTAGAGGCAGTTTTGATACCGGTTTCGACAATGAAACAGGCTGAAACAAAAAAGACGCTTTAACGATTACGTTAAAGCGTCTTTTATTATACCGTCTGTAAGCGCTTTAGAAAGCACTCACAGAAACGCTGCGTTCTAAGCGTCGATAAATGCGTTTAATGTAGCACTTGGGCGCATCATTGCAGAAACTAGTGCATCATCAAATCGGTAGTAACCACCTAAGTCGCCAGCAACACCTTGTGCGTTATTTAGCTCAGCTACAATTGCTTCTTCGCTTTCAGCTAACTGACTAGCCACAGCAGCAAATTCAGCTGCAAGGTCAGCGTCAGCAGTTTGCTCTGCAAGTGCTTTAGCCCAGTACGCCGCTAGGTAGTAGTGGCTACCACGGTTATCAAGCTCACCTACTCGACGTGATGGTGACTTGTTATTATCTAGGAATTCACCGGTCGCTTTATCAAGCGCATCAGCGAGAACTTGAGCCTTAGCGTTACCTGTAACCACACTTAAGTGCTCTAGAGATGCCGCTAGTGCCAAGAATTCACCAAGAGAATCCCAACGCAAGTGGTTTTCTTTCTCTACTTGTTGTACGTGCTTAGGAGCAGAACCGCCAGCGCCTGTTTCAAATAGACCGCCACCGTTCATTAGTGGAACGATTGATAGCATTTTAGCCGACGTACCAAGCTCTAGGATTGGGAACAGGTCAGTTAGGTAATCACGAAGTACGTTACCAGTAACCGAAATTGTGTCTAGACCTTCTTTAATACGAACTAGAGAGAACTTAGTCGCTTCCAATGGAGAAAGAATCTTCAGTTGTAGACCATCTGTATCATGCTCAGGTAGGTAAGCATTCACTTTCTTAATAAGCTCTGCATCGTGTGCGCGAGATTCGTCTAGCCAGAATACCGCTGGAGTAGCTGAAGCACGAGCACGTGTCACAGCAAGCTTAACCCAATCTTGAATTGGTGCATCTTTAACCTGACACATACGGAAGATGTCGCCTTCCTCTACGTCTTGCTCTAGAAGTACAGAACCTGAAGCATCAACCACTTGAACCTGACCAGCAGCTTCTAGAATGAATGTCTTATCGTGAGAGCCGTATTCTTCTGCTTTTTGAGCCATTAGACCTACGTTTGGTACGCTTCCCATAGTAGTTGGGTCGAACGCGCCGTTCTCTTTACAGAAATCAATTACTGCTTGGTAGATGCTCGCGTAGCTACGATCTGGGATCATTGCTTTGGTATCTTTTTGCTTACCTTCCGGGTCCCACATTTGGCCAGAAGAACGCAGCATTGCAGGCATAGACGCATCAACGATGATGTCACTTGGTACGTGCAGGTTAGTAATACCACGGTCTGAATCTACCATCGCAAGTGGTGGCTGAGTTTCGTAAACCGCTTGTAAGTCCGCTTCAATTGCCGCTTTTTGATCATGAGGCAGTGACGCGATCTTAGCGTATACATCACCAATGCCGTTGTTAACATCGACACCTAGCTCTTCGAAAAGCTGGCCGTGCTTAGCAAATACGTCTTTGTAGTAAACCTTAACCGCGTGACCAAAGATCACTGGATCTGAGACTTTCATCATGGTTGCTTTCATATGTAGAGAAAGCAGTACGCCTTGCTCTTTCGCTGACGCAATTTCTTTTTCAAAGAATGTCACTAGAGCGGCTTTGTTCATTACTGAAGTATCGATGATCTCTTTATCTTGTAGTGCAAATGCTGGCTTCAATGTCTTCTTAGCGCCATCTTTACCTACAAACTCGATGCTTACTTCTGTCGCGCCGTTGATTGTTGTCGATTTTTCGCTTCCGAAGAAGTCTTTGTCTTCCATGCTTGCAACATGCGACTTAGAGTCTGCTGACCAAGCCCCCATTGAGTGTGGGTTTTTCTTTGCGTAGTTTTTAACTGAAAGAGGCGCACGGCGGTCTGAATTACCTTCACGTAATACTGGGTTTACTGCACTACCCTTAATCTTATCGTAAGTTGCTTTTACTGCTTTCTCTTCGTCAGTGTTTGCTTCTTCTGGGTAGTTTGGAAGTGCATAGCCTTTTGATTGTAGCTCTTTGATTGTTGCTTGTAGTTGAGGTACGGATGCAGAGATGTTTGGAAGCTTGATGATATTCGCTTCTGGTGTCTTAGCCAATTCACCGAGTTCTGCTAGTGCATCACCAATACGTTGTTCTTTATTCAAGTAATCAGGGAAGTTGGCAATAATGCGCCCTGCAAGTGAAATGTCGCGAGTATCAACGGCAATACCGGAAGAAGCTGTAAAAGATTGAATGATTGGCAGTAGAGAATAAGTTGCTAATGCCGGAGCTTCGTCTGTAATGGTATAGATGATAGTTGGTTTTTCAGTAGGCATGAAATTTCCCTATAGTTCTTACAAGCTCACATGAATAGTGAGAATGTTATAAATTGACCAGTAAGCGACTCTGAGAGTGAAAACTGCTTGCTCGGTAGTCGTACTCTATCTTATTTTTCATGCAATCTAATGACAGCATGAACCAAATCCGTGAGTGCGTTGTTATAATAAAACACGTTGGTATAATTAAACAAATCAGGCTAAAGAGTCCATAAACTTGTTCTATTTTGTGTCTTTTAGGCGCGCAAATGATAGCTCAATTCCGTTTCAGTGAAAACTTTTCAGCACACTTCGTTTACATTTTTGCAAGGTAGTTAACATGTCTACTCGCTCACGCAGCGCTTCTCGTTCAGACAAAACAGCTCGTTCTGGCGCCAAATTAAAACAAAACGGTAACAAGCAGGCCCGGAACAATGTTAGAAATAACACTGGCAATGCACATAAGAAATCGCACTCAAGTAAGCAAAGATACAAACCTAAGACGGCGAACACAAAACCTAAAATGGCACTCGAAGATCGCAAAGTCATTTTGTTCAACAAACCATTCGACACTTTAAGTCAGTTCACTGACGGTGAAGGTAGAAAGACGCTCGCCGACTTTATTCCAGTAAAGGACGTTTATGCAGCGGGACGACTTGATCGTGACAGTGAAGGGTTAATGGTTTTAACTAATGACGGTATCTTTCAAGCCAAGTTAACTCAACCAAACTCAAAATCACCAAAGACTTACTGGGTGCAGGTTGAAGGCACACCTTCTGAGAAAGATTTAGATAAATTGAGAAAAGGCGTCGAACTAAAAGATGGTATGACGCTACCTGCTAAGGTGGAGTTAATGGCAGAGCCAGAGGTATGGGACAGAAACCCACCGGTAAGATTCAGAGCTGCGATACCAACGACCTGGTTAGCGATTACTATCATCGAAGGACGTAACCGTCAGGTCAGACGAATGACAGCAAATATCGGCTTCCCTACTCTACGCCTTATTCGCTATTCTATGGGTGACATGAACCTAGGTAAGCTCCAGCCTGGTGAGTGGAAAGAGATTTAATTCATCACTAACAAACGTAAAAAGCGAGGCGCTTATTACCTCGCCTTTTGTAGATGAAGATTGATTACTCTTGATCAATCATCCATTTACGGAATTCTTTGCGCTCTTGTTTAGAGGCTTTTTGATACCAAGCTTGAAGTTGTTCTAGGTTGGTGGTCGGACCTTGAACAACCATTTCTTCACTCGTTTCAGCCACTTTAACGACACTCTGTGCTTTAGCCATTATTGCCGCTGAAGTGCCAAAGCTGATTCCACGAGCTTGGTTATGCTTGGCTACTCTTTCAGGCATATCGAAATAAGGCATAAACCCTTCAGCGCGATCTAACACTTCTTGTTCGAACGCTATTTTCTGACCATCATCAGTTTCTATTTGCCATTTAGGGCCATGTTTGAACGCTTGTTGCGCTTGGTCATACGTATAAAACTTAGGGGGGGCAATAGTTATCTCTTTATCTGGAGCGTCAAAAGTGACAACAAATGGACTAGAGTCGAAGACCCTCTCTTTTCCAGAGTCTTTCAGCTTTTTGTTGTAGTTTAGGACAACTTGGGCTTTTCCCGGTTCAATCTGTGATAGCTCACGTTTATCTTTTACTTCAACCCCATCAATATAGAGTAGGTTTACCCCTCTTTTAGGTTCAAGAGAAGCTGCATTAACACTACCCGCTGCTAATAATAGTATTGTCGCTAATTTTGCTTTCATTATTTCCCTCTAAATTCAGTAGAAAAAAAACCACCCTCGAAAGGGTGGTCATTATATTAGGCGGTAACTGAATTCTTAGAAAGAAGATGTAACACCAACACCGAAACCAGTTTGGCTAGATTTCTTATCGTTGCCACCAACTTCTGCGTATACAGTTGTATTAGTTGCAACACTGTAACCAGCGTTTACGAACCAGTCACTGTGGTCTTCTGAATTGTTAGAGAAGTCTGTAGAGCTGTAACCACCAGCGAACGTCACTTTATCCATTGTGTAGTCAGCTGCGATAGCGTAAGTTGTCGTATCGTAGTCAGAAGCAGCTGCCATCTTTTTATCAATGTCAACAACGTAGTACCCAGCTTGAAGATTTAGGTTTTCAACACCGCTGAAAGTAGCTTGAAGCGCTAGAGTCGAATGATCTTCATTTAAAGGTACCTTGGTGCCATTATCATCTTTTGTACCACGAAGTGCAGAAGCACCGTAGAAGGCTGATAAGTCAAAGTCAGCTACACGTGCACCCACTTTAAAGTCAGCGAAGCTACCGTCTTTACCGAGTTTATCAGCGTTAGCTTTGTCTTGCATAAGAGCAACACCGACGTAGAAAGTTTCTTTATCCATGTCGTAACGAATGACTTCATCACCAGAAAAGTCAGCAGCATCCACTGCAGATTGTACACCAAACAGATAGTCGCTTCCAATACCGGCATCGTCTAGTTGAGTCGCTGTTTTACCAACTTTCAAAGTACCTAAATCTGCAGAGATTAGAGACACATAAGCATCTCCGCCTTCACCATCTGTTGCTAGATCGTTTAGCGCCCAGTAACCACCAACAGACAAGTTGTCATTAAGTTCGTAGCGAATGTCAAAATTTAGATCTGAGTCGTGAATCTCTTGTTTTAACTCATCACCTTTTTTAGTTCCTTCAACGTAACGGACTTCGATGTCACCGCCTAGGTTTACTGTAGCGCCATCTTGATTGTATAGTTCAACTGCTTGTGCTGAACCCGCTGCTGTCATAACAGCAAGTGCTAATAGAGTCTTTTTCATAATAAATCCACTGCCTTTTCTTTAGAATGGGAGTTCCTTGCCCGGTTCCCTGTCATTTATGGTGACTGGTCATTACCACTCTTTGTTGGTTAATCACCGTCACTAAATCTCGAGGTCTAGATTGCAAAAGATTACCCTGCGTGTCAAATAAACTAAAAACAAAACTAAAAAAAACAAAAAACAATAAAAAACAATCGCTTACATCTTTTTTCATCAATTTACGACCAACTTATCCTTAGTTTTAGTAGCAAAGATAATAAGCCAAAAAATTCAAGAAATAGCATTTAATTCCAATAACAAACAAAAAGAAACCCACATTTAGAACTTAACACCTAAAAGATGGTCTTTTTTGATATTTATATTTCGCAAGATAAATAAAACCGTTAAGTTCCTGATGGTTCAGTTTTTTTTTGTGAACGAGATCTACCTTTGATTTAAAAGCAAGCTATATTTGCGGTAAATGTACCGGCTAGTGATATGTGCTACTATCCTCGCTCCGTTACGTAGGTCACAGTATGCTAACTACTAAAATTCAAAATTCTATTCGCACCAGTTATCAAAACCTCCAAGAACAGTTGGATAACTTTGTACCTAGGCGTGCACAAAACTACCTTGTCGCAGAGATTGCCAAGACACTTTGTGGTCAATATCACAAGAGTAATCGCATGATTGTTGCTGAGGCGGGAACCGGGATTGGCAAATCCTTGGCGTATTTAATGGCAACAATTCCCGTCGCCGTGCTTAACAACCGTAAAATTGTTATTTCAACGGCAACCGTTGCACTGCAAGAACAGCTTGTAAACAAAGACCTCCCTCTGTATAGAAGACTTACTGACAGGGAGTTCTCTTTTATATTAGCGAAAGGTCGACAGCGTTACTGCTGTGCGGAAAAATTAGCGGCCGCTTGCGGCGTTGATGGCGGCCAGATGGCAATGTTTGAATCCAAGCCAAAACAGAAAGATATTGAGCAACTGCAAACCATGTATCGCAGCCTTGCTCAAGGCAAATGGGATGGTGACCGAGATTCATGGCCAAAGCCTATCGATAACATGATTTGGCAAATGATTGTCAGTGATAAGCACAGTTGTAACAACAGCATGCCAACTCACAGAGATTGCCCTTTCCAAAAAGCACGTTCAGAGCTAGATAAAGCAGACGTTATCATTGCTAACCACAGTTTAGTGATGGCTGATGCCGATCTAGGTGGCGGCGTGATATTGCCAGAGCCGGAAAATTGCATCTATATCTTCGATGAAGCACACCACTTACCACACGTAGCCAGAGATCACTCTTCTGCAGCGGCGAGTTTAAAAGGTGCCGCTTCATGGTTAGAGCGTTTAAACCAATCGATAACCAAGCTTTCAGGCTTAGCGGACGAAAAACGAGTGGGCCGATTCAGGAATGAATTGCAGGATTCAGTACAGCAACTAATACCAACTCTAACGCAGCTCAGTAAGCAGTTCGATGCTACTCATTTTGAAGATGGGCTTTACCGCTTTGAGCATGGTGACTTACCCGAATGGTTAGAGAACGAATCTAAAGACCTCAAACAACTTTCTCAGAAAGCGAGTCAGGCTGTCGCTAAAATTGCAGATCTCATAGCAGAACGAGTCAAAGATGGCGAGCTTTCTGCAAAACTCGCAGAGCCTGCGCTCGCCGAAATCGGCTTCTACATACAGAGAACCGAGAACTTAGCGCAAGTTTGGCGCTTGATGGCTGAACCAAAGCGTGAAAAAGGTGCACCTTTAGCGCGTTGGTTAGAGCTTAATAAAGAGAGTGAAGGTGATTTTGTTGTCAATGTTTCTCCGCTTGAGGTTGGCTGGCAACTTGACCAACAAATTTGGAGCCGCTGCGTTGGTGCCGTGCTTGTTTCCGCAACAATGAGAGCACTCAACTCCTTCAGTTTTTTCTGCCATCAAGCCGGTATCAGTCAAAAAGAAGAAGATGGTGTGCAGTTTCTTGCACTGGCGTCACCGTTTGATTATCAGAACCAAGCGGAGTTAATCGTGCCAGCCATGAAATACGAACCACAAGCACCTCAATTTACCGAATATCTTATTGAAATTCTGCCTAAGGTAATAGAAGACAACAAAGCCAATCTCGTTCTATTCTCTTCTTACTGGCAAATGAATAAAGTAGCTGAAGCATTGGCAACAGATTTCGTAAAAAAGTCATGGGCGTTGCAGGTGCAAGGTGATACTTCACGCGCTGAAATTCTAAAAAAACATAAAAAGCTCATTGACCAAGGAAAAACCAGCGTTCTTTTTGGAACTGGTAGCTTTTCTGAAGGTCTGGATTTGCCGGGTGAGCTTCTTGAAAACCTTGTAATTACCAAGATTCCTTTTGGTGTTCCAACCTCACCAGTAGAACAAGCGCATTCGGAATATATTGAATCACGCGGCGGTAATCCCTTTATGCAGATTACTGTTCCAGAAGCGAGTAAAAAGCTTATTCAATCTGTGGGTCGACTGCTGCGTAAAGAGAGAGATTCTGGTAAAGTCACGATCCTTGATCGACGCATAGTCACGAAGCGATATGGCAAGTCCCTACTCGATTCACTACCGCCTTTTAAAAGAACAATAAAATACTAACTTTTCTGCCTTAGGGCGGTTGTGGGCCAGTCATCGCTTGGCCCCTGCATTCACAATCAAACACGAATAGTCCATCAACTATTCGTGTGGCAGTTTTTACGGCCAATAACGAGAACAACAGCAATTTATGGAAATGATTGAACCAACCATGTTGGTTATACTTGCGCTGGTTGCATTTGCAGCGGGCTTTATTGATGCTGTCGCCGGTGGTGGGGGGATGTTAACGGTCCCTGCATTGTTATCCCTTGGTCTGCCGCCACACATCGCGCTTGGCACAAATAAGCTTGCAGCCACGTTCGCTTCTTCAACAGCGGCTTTTACTTATTATCGTAAAAAGCTATTTAAGCCAGAATGCTGGATAAATGCATTTATAGCAACCTTGATCGGCGCAACCATAGGTACACTAACCGTCGACGCTATCAGCACTCAATGGCTAGAAAAAGTCCTGCCACTGATCATTCTTGCAGCAGCGGTCTACACCATTTTTCATAAAACACCGAGCGCCAATCACAACGTGTCACCGAAACCTTGCCCTGTGCTTAAGACGAAACAAAAGTACCAAGGCTTCGTTCTTGGCTTTTATGATGGCGTTGCAGGCCCAGGAACTGGCGCTTTTTGGACGGTGAGCTCGATGGCTCTATACCGCCTAAATATCTTGCTTGCTTCTGGCCTATCGAAAGCAATGAACTTTACCAGTAACTTCACGTCTTTGGTGACCTTCGCGATTCTTGGCCATATTGATTGGGTGTTGGGTTTAACCATGGGTGTTTGCTTAATGGCAGGGGCATTTGTTGGAGCGCATTCCGCAATCCGATTTGGTGCTACGTTTATACGACCAGTCTTTGTTACGGTTGTCAGTATACTTGCGATAAAACTGGCTTACGAAGCTTGGTTTGTAAACCTATAGCCATCGGATTACAGGAAGTAAAATGAGTCAATTTTCACAAATCAAAAGTGTCATTGATACCTTACTCGGTCACTGCTCACAGGTAGATAAATCTAGAGGGTCCTATCATCAGGCGCTTTTCGACAAAACATTGTTTAAATGTGGCGCCTCGACTCTACTCCCTTACGCACTTGAAACCCAAGCAACTTATCACACCATTATTCGCGAACAGAGCACCAATCAACTTTCGGCATCACGCGCGAATTACTTAACCGACAAATTAACTAACCAGATAGCGGCTTTGCAACGCGAGCTCGCCAATCATGATTTACGCTTAGACAGAAAAAGCAAATCAGGGAAAACCTTGAACGATTTGTATAATGACTTGGCTCAGCACCAAGACTGGCAAAGACGTTTGGTTGATTTAGTTAAACGACGCAAGTTAGCGCTAGATTCCACACCACGTCATAGTAAAGCACAAGCAGAAAATGCTTGGATGTTAGCGAAAGAGCGTTTGGAACGCTGTGAAGACTCGATGAAGAACATCGAAAGACTGATTAATATAGAGAACCCAAAGCGAAATGAGCACTGATAACACATCATCACCATTGGACAACGCACCTGAAGAAATTAAGTTAGCCGTCGACTTGATCTACCTACTCGAAAGCAACGAGATCGACCCAAAGGTTGCGTTAGAAGCAATCAAGATTGTCCAGCAAGATTTACAAGCCAAACTAGCAACTAGCAACTAGCAACTACCATCAAACATACAGGATTCACATGTACCAACTTAGCTTTTCTATGCCCGAGTTTCTTGAAAATTACTGGCATAAGAAACCAACCATCTTAAAAGGTGGCTTCCAAAACTTCGTCGACCCAATTTCGCCGGAAGAACTTGCTGGTTTATCGATGGAAGAAGAAGTGGATTCTCGCTTTGTTTCTAACCTCAACAACCAATGGACAGCAGAGCACGGCCCATTCGCCGAAGAAAAATTCGGTGAATTAACAGAAACTCACTGGCAATTGATCGTTCAAGCAGCAAACCATTGGCATCAAGGTGCCAATGAGCTTACGAAAGCGTTCCAACAATTACCAAACTGGTTGTTCGATGATCTGATGATTTGCTACTCAGCACCTGAAGGTGGTGTTGGCCCGCATATTGACCAATACGACGTATTCATCATTCAAGGCCAAGGTAAGCGTCAATGGAAAGTAGGCGCAAAAGATATCGGTCAATATAAAGAGACCGTCCAAGCCTCTGCTCTACGCCAAATCGAAGGCTTTGAGCCAATCATTGATGAAACTCTAGAACCCGGTGATATCCTTTATATCCCGCCAGGCTTTCCACACGAAGGCAATACGCTAGAGCCATCAATGAGCTACTCCATTGGCTACCGCTCTCCGAAAGAGCAAGAGCTGATCAGTAACTTTGCCGACTTTGTACTTGCTCATGATATGGGTGATGTTCACTTGCATGATCCTGAGTTTAAAACACAGGATGGCTACGGCAAGATTCGTTCGTCAGATTTGAGTAACCTAACTAATATGCTCAAATCAGCCCTTGAAAAACCAGAGACGGTTAGCGACTTCATGGGTTGCTTACTGAGCCAATCACGCCATCAGCTTGATATCGTTGCGCCTGAGCCACTTTGGACTCAAGAAGAGATCGCTCAACATTTAGAGTCTGAAGGTGAGATTCACCGATTATCCGGCTTGAAAGCGCTCTACCACGAAAATGATAACAACACGGCTTACATCAATGGCGAAGTGGTAAAGGTTGATGGAGCGGACTCTTCGTTACTCAACACACTTTGTGATGAGACCATGATTACCTCGGCTACAGCCCTATCACCTTCGGGCGTAAGTGTCGTGACTGAATTGGTAAACAAAGGCTACTGGTTCATCGAAGAGTAAACAGTGTCAGAAGCTAATTTAAAGAAATAACTAAAAAGGGACAAATGACATATTCATTTGTCCCTTTTTCTATCCAAGCATAGGTTAAGGTTTAGACCTTAAACTGATTAACCAATTTCTGTTGCTGCTTAGACAGCTGATCGATTTCATTCCCCACCTGTTCAGAAGCTGCCGCTTGTTCCAAGATCTTCGCACTCAAGTCGCGAATATTAACCACGCTTTGATTCACTTCACCGGAAACCGATTGTTGCTCTTCTGCTGCTCTTACGATCTGGTTATTCATGTCACTGATCGCTTCGATTGAAGTAAAGATCGAGCCGAGATCCTCCACTGCATTTTGAACGTGCTGCGCTGTATCGTTGGCAAGAATATTACCCTCTTGGATCGCCTCCACCACATCTTGTGTACCAGCATGAACCTTATCGATCACCGCTCTGATCTCACCAACGGATGAGTGTGTGCGGCTTGCAAGGTTTCTCACCTCGTCTGCAACAACCGCAAAACCACGACCTTGCTCACCAGCACGAGCCGCCTCAATAGCCGCATTCAGTGCTAACAAGTTCGTCTGTTCTGAGATCCCCTCGATAACACTTAAGATCTCAGTGATATTGCCGTTGTTCTTTGCTAGCTCTTCAACAATAGGCACAGCGCTCGACATGCGTTCCACCAGCTTCCTCATTTCACCAGCGGAAAGCTCAATAACTTGTTGCCCTTGCTGAGCTGAGCGATTTGCCTCACAAGCTGCGTCTACCGCAACTTCTGCGTTTTGTACCACTAAGCCCGCAGTTTGAGTCATCTCTTCTGCCGCTGTTGCTACCAGATCCACCTCTTTAAATTGAGACTCGCTGCTTTCACGAGTACTTGATGCAGATGCCTTCGCTTGGCTGGTCGTGTTTGCCACTTGTTCTGTGGTTTGAATGACTTCTTTGATTGTGTGTTGCAACTTATCTAAGAACAGATTAAAGCCTTTCGACAACTGACCGATTTCATCTTGAGACTTCACTTCTAAGCGCTGGGTCAAATCACCTTCACCAGAAGCGATGTCATTCAACCTTTCCACTACCTGACGAATCGGCTTCACAATAGACAACGAAGCAAATGCGATAATGGCTAAACCGAAGATAATAAATACCGTACCGGCAATCACTTCTGTTTTGATACCTTCACTTAGCTTAGTGCTAATGATCGAATCCAATTTATTTGCATCAGCGACGACACTGTCTATTGGGATCTCAAACAGCACACCCCAAGTTTGATTAGCAGCAACAACAGGTGCAAACGCAAGTAACCACTCACCGTTCTCACTCCACTGCGTTGTTACCTCACCGCCGAAGATAAAGCCAGTCATTAGGTCACTGTTGGTATTATCACTTTGGAAAGTTGAACCGACTGCAATGCTTGAATCGTCAGAAGCGATAACTGAGCCGTCTAGGCTAACCACATATGCTTTACCTGCACCGTTAAACAAACTCTGGTCAGATTGAGTAATCACACTGGTTAAGCCATCAAGTCTTAAATCGATACCAAGAAAACCAATCGCAACATCTTCGACTAAAATTGGAACTGAAATAGAGGACGTCAATAATGCTGTACCGCCGCTGCTCACCACTCTAGGGGTGCTGATACAGGTTTGCCCTGAAGATAGCGGGCAGTAAAAACGTTCGCTATTGCTGTTGTCATTCAATGCTAATTCAGAAAGCACGTTCGAGAGAACATTCTCACCATTATCCGCTACCTTCCAGTAAGAAGCGAAACGTCCTTCCTCGTTAGAACCTACATAATCAGCATCGACATAGTTCGCATCTTCACTATCAAGTAAGTCAGGCTTGAATACTAGGTAAGCGCCTTGAATTGAATCGAAGTTTAAAACTGAACGACGCACCATTTCATCTAATGCAGTACGAAGCTCTTCACTCGGTGTAAAGTTTTCATCTGCATTGTTCTTTAGAAACTGAGCACTGGCCGCAAGCATCTCAGCGCGATAAATCGCTTCGTCAACATAGCGTTGAGTTTCTTGGGCATTAAGCTGAGAAACAGACGCCAACAATTGCTGAGTTTTATTGATCACTGATTCTGAGCTTTGAGATTTGATGACTTGTTGATTGCTCGTCGCGTTGTAGATCGAGAAACCAATAAGAGACAGTGACGTAATGATTAAACAACAACCCGCTAATAGAGTTATTTTCCACTGTACCGATAGAGAACGCATTTAAAATCCTTATTTAAGCCAAAAGACTTCCATAACCATAACTATCACATCAACAACGAATGGCTGTAACAATGTAGATAAGTTAAACGAATAGCTTATCGGATGATTACATCACAAATTACTAACATATAAAACGAAAGTTTACACAAATGTTAACAGACCATATTTTTTGTCTATCGCTTCTGTGTGTGAGAAAGCGATTAACTCCTGATACTTAGCTTCATCTAAATTGTTTTAAAAATACAACGTATATCTTGCATCCTTCCTCAAGGCGATAAGAACACTTTGCAGCGCTCCTACCATAATTGAAAAATTCCCTCTTTTGTCCCACTACACTACAAAAATAAGCTGTTATTATTGGTTTTATCATTTTCATAACGATGGAGACTAATGATGAACGCAAGCTGGGCCAATTTCTTTCCATACTTTGCAGGGGCTTTTAAGCTGATTATATTGGCTATCGGTGGCTACCTAGCGATCAAGTGGCACTTTGATGAAGACAAGAGGTTAAGAGAACAAGAGGGCGAAGTATTTAATACACTAAGTTTGAAGAAAAAGTTAATGACTGCACTTGTAATAACAATTGTTGTGACCTGTTTAATAACGCTTGTCGTGTACGCGACAGACTGGCTACTCTATTAAAGTGGAATATTGATACTAAAAACACCACTCGCTTCACGGGCTTACTACGCAGTCGCTAACTCATTTACGTCAGTAAGCTTTGTGTAAACACTCTTTCCAAAGCACTACGCCTCAACTCATCAAAATATCGTTTAGTCACTTATAACATTTCAATGGTTATCCCCTGCAATATTTACTTATTCTATATAGCAATTCGGATTACTTTTTCTAATTCAACTTATAGATTTTTATCTTGGATAACTGAACAATTTTTGGTTGCTAAATCGGCAATCAATCTCTAACATCTCGCGCCTAGATTCACTAATACCTTAACTCAATTGGTTTCTCCTGATTGAGCGCTAAGGCTTTTTACGTTTTCAATTTTTGGAGTGATACGCAAATGTCCGCCTCGTTTCCATTAGCGAAACTTACCTTTTTAATCGCTATTCTGACAGCCGTAGGTCAAATGACTCAAACGATGTACGTGCCTTCTATTGGCCATATGGCAGGTGAGTTCTTGGTTTCTGCATCTTCACTTCAAGCTGTGATGGCGTGTTACCTGATCCCTTATGGTTTGTCGCAATTTGTTTACGGCCCGCTTTCAGATCGCCTCGGTCGTAAACCAATCACCGTCGCGGGCTTAGTGATCTACATCCTAGGAACCTTGGTAGCCTTATTCGCCCATGAATACGAATGGTTCTTGGCTGGTAGCTTTATTCAAGGACTCGGCATTGGTTGTGGCGGTGCGATGTCTCGTACATTGACTCGCGACTGCTTTGAGGGCGCTGAATTACATCGTGCAAACAGCTTGATCAGCATGTGTGTGATTTTTTCCCCATTGATGGCACCTGTATTGGGTGGTTATCTAACAGAAGCTTTCGGCTGGCGATCTAGCTACTTGTTTCTAGCACTATTTGGTATCGCTGTTGTGATCACCATGATGACGAGCATGATGGAAACATTGCCAAAAGAGCGACGCAAAAATGAATCGGTAGTCACCAGCTACAAGTTTGTTCTATCTGACAAGCGCTTCCAAGGTTTCTTATTGGTACTGGTTGCAACATTTGCAGGGATAGCTGTATTTGAAGCAGCAGCAGGTGTATTGCTTGGCGGTGTACTTGGCTTACCTGCAACTACTGTGAGCTTACTGTTTGTGTTACCGATTCCAGGTTACCTAGTCGGTGCTGGCCTTTCGAGTTACATCGCGCAGCGTCGCTCTGAACGCCGCGCACTGAATATTGGCCTAGTATCGATCTTAGTTGGCTCAGCTGTCGTGCTTATCCCAGGTCTGTTTGGTCAAACAACCGCATTGACATTGATTGGCGGCGCAACCATTTACTTCTTGGGCGCTGGTATCTTATTCCCAGCAGCAACAACAGGTGCACTTTCGCCATTCCCGTACCATGCTGGTACAGGTGGCGCGATCTTGGGTGGTATGCAGAACTTAGGTGCCGGTGTTGCTACACTGTTGGCATCGTTCTTCCCAGCTCAAGATCAACTGCCACTGGGTTGCTTGATGATTACCATGTCGCTTATCGCCATGCTTGGTTTACGTTGGGTTAATCGTAAGCCTGACCACTCAAACGAAATGCCATTGGCTATCTAAAGTAAAACGCAACTCCTGCCTAATAAATAGAGGGACATGCTGAAAGGCGTGTCCCTTTTTTATTGCCCGTTTACCCTCGCCTTATGTCTAGCACTAATTTCATCAAACATTACTTTGATTTTTTGGAAATAATAACAGACACTTACGATGAAAGTGCATATCCAGAATCCAATTATAAATAATATCACTGGAAGGAAACTAACCACTAAAGGATGCTGGCAATAAAACGAGTAAGGTGCACACTAAGGATATAAAGATGCGTTTCGCTTTAACCACAATAGCCGTATCGATGGCGCTTGTCGCCGGATGCAGCAATCAAGGAATAACAACCATGGACCACTACTCTCCATCGCAACTCGTCGCTCAACAAACCCAAGCTCCCGTTGCTAAGAAAGTCCCACATTCAATGATGACTCATGGTGACACACGAATTGATGATTACTATTGGATGCGTGATGATGAACGCCAAGATCCAGAGATCTTGCAGCACCTCGAGCAAGAGAACCAGTATGCCGAGACTGTGCTGAAACACACAGAAGCATCTCAAGAACAGTTATTTGAAGAGATCAAAGGCCGAATCGCGAAAGACGACAATTCTGTACCGGTTCGTAAAGGTAGCTATTACTACTCAAATAAAGTCACAGGTGACAACGAATACCCAGTTCATTTGCGCGAAAAACACTTTTTAGGAATAGACAAACAAGTCATCTTAGACGTTAACGAACTCGCCAAAGAACATGAATTCTTCAGCATTGGTGGCCTATCTGTCAGTCCAAACGAAAATATGTTGGCCTATGGCGAAGATACTCTGAGCCGCCGTATTTACACCATTAAGATTAAAGACCTGACAACAGGTGAATACCTAAACGATGAAATTGAAGGTGCTTCGAGCGCCATCGCATGGCAAAACGACAACCAAGCCCTTTACTACATCAAAAAAGACCCACAAACTCTACTTGGCTATCAAGTTTACCGCCACGTATTGGGCACACCCCAAGTAAGCGATGAGCTGATCTACGAAGAAGCTGACAGCGCTTACTACACCAGTATTAGTAAGAGTAAAGATGGCCAGGAGGTATACATTTGGCACTCGAGTACAGAAACCAGTGGTGTTTCAATTATTGATGCCAACAACCCAAATGCAAAAGCAGAAGCCTTCTACCCAAGAGAAACGGGCATTGAGTACAGCATTGCCAAGCTAGAAGATTGGTATTACATCTACACCAACTACCAAGCGGTCAACTTCCGTTTGATGAAAGCTACATCCGAAGACATACATGACCGTTCAAAATGGGTCGATGTCATTCCAGCTGACAATAACACTCAGCTTGTCGATTTTGAGCTTTTTAATGATCATCTGGTTTACGAGCAGCGTTCAAATGGATTGTCTACAGTGAAGGTTCGCCAACTCTCTTCAGGCAGAGAGTTTCCACTTGAGTTCAACGACACCGCCTATGCTGCCTACCTAACAAGTAACTATGAGTTAGATAACTCAAAAGTTCGAATCTATTACAGCAGCTTAACGACTCCGGGCACTTACTATGATTTCGACCTCAATACAGGTGAACCCGAAATCATGAAGCAAACACCAGTATTAGGTGATTTCGGTGCTGATAATTACCAATCAGAGCGAATCATGATCACGGCTCGCGATGGTAAGCAAGTACCAGTCTCTTTAGTTTATCGCAAAGATCTATTCAAGAAAGACGGTACTAACCCTATCTACCAATATGCCTACGGATCTTACGGGCACACTATCGAACCAACTTTTAGCTCAGCTCGTCTTAGCCTACTTGATCGCGGATTCGTTTATGCTATCGCACATATTCGTGGCTCAGAGATGTTGGGACGCCCTTGGTATGAAGATGGCAAAAAGCTAACCAAACAAAACACGTTCAATGATTTCATCGATGTAACCAAAAGCCTAGTTAAAGAAGGTTATGGCGCTAAAGATAAAGTGTTTGCGGTGGGAGGTTCGGCTGGTGGTCTTTTGATGGGGGCTATCATCAACCAAGCGCCTGAGTTGTATAGAGGTGTTGGAGCTCATGTTCCCTTTGTTGACGTAGTAACAACTATGCTTGATGAGTCGATTCCTCTTACAACTAACGAATACGATGAATGGGGCAATCCCAACAATAAAACCTACTACGATTACATGTTGAGTTACTCGCCATACGACAACGTGAAAGCTCAAAACTACCCGAATATGTTGGTGACAACGGGACTGCATGACTCACAAGTACAGTACTTTGAACCTATGAAGTGGGTAGCGAAGTTGCGTGAGATGAAAACAGACAATAATGTACTTGTGTTCAAAACCGACATGGAGGCGGGTCACGGCGGTGCATCAGGGCGATTTAAACGACTAAAAGAAGATGCACTGGAATACGCGTTCTTTTTAGATTTACTCAAGACTCAATAGATTCAACGTAAACGTTAGTCGTCACGTCATTTTATGTCGCCATTTTATCTCTGCAAATGGCGACATACATTATTAAGCATAGTTAAATACAATTAACTATCAAACCCACCAAATTAACAAACCTTTGCTGCACTATAGGCAAAGGTTTACGAGGAGTATAAAAATAAATGACAGTAATTAGCCTTTATACATCCGGCCATCAAAAACAATACAAAACAAATCTTAAAGTAAAATCTCGGTTGGAGTGGCGATGATTTCATTACCTATTTAGGATTATACATAATTCAGGACACACTCCATAAATGGGGAAGTGTCGTACTCCGGACTTGAATTCGGGCTTTAATATCGTGGAATCTCTTTCATGTAACTACAACGCTCTGCAATTCATACATTTGTCTCTATAATTTCAAAATCTAAACCAATAGTTGATCGCAAACCATGATTTTCGCCTTGGATTACGCTTATTTGCTCAACCGTATGCCATAAATCAGTATTTAAATCTGGTTGAAAAATACCAAAACCCGGTTCGAGGGGTGTACGAAGTAACTCCGTGACTTTGTCTGCACCATATATAACACTTTCACCACCTTTAACGTTTTTACGCTCTAGGACATAAGCAGAAACGATATAATCCACTCCGTCTTGATGCACACCTTTAGGTGCATTTGTAGCATTGTATCCTTCAGAACATATAACGGAAGTATGATGAACGGTTACATTCGCTTGTCTGACTTTCTTGTTTCTTTGCAATATTTTTTACGCCAGAATATATAATTTTTATGAGTTCATCATTAAAGTATTGATTGGGATGATCTTTGAATTTACGAGGTACCTTTCTATAATCTTGTTGGTTTTCTTTTTTAATATCAGATAATAATTGCTCAAATGGCTTGGTTTTTACGCGCTGTATATTTACAATTTGCGAATCGACTATATTGACAATAGCATTACTTACAAATCTTTTTCTCGATGGTGTTATATTCAAACAATGATCCTTTAATTTCCTCACGAACATCTAAACTGAAATTATTAAGCAAAAGGTCATCAACGGTGAGCATCCCAAGATAGAACTCAGACCTATTTTGAAACGTCAATTGAGAACTCAATTTTTCTAAAAAACTATGTTCTATCAATTCCAACTGACGCTGTCTTACTAAATAGTCATCCCACGGAGCTTCTTCGAACACTTTCAAATACTCTTTGGTCAATAACCCTGAACAATTTTTTTCAGAAAATACCTCTATCGGTCCACTCCAATTCCCTAACATAACACCTCCTATTTAAACTGATAAAACACTTATTTCAATGGTAAATTTAAGCATAAGAAACTATAAATACTTGACAATTTCTTCTCCTGTATTGTGTGAGCATTCTTTCGGCAGTTCAGACAACCTTTAAAAACAAACTAAAAAGCAACCAGTCGCTTAATCTATCAGTCCTTTTAAATAACAAGGTATTGATTTTGTTTAACATTAATTCGCTATTGTTCAGTTAAATCTCCCAAAACAGTTAGATCTGCTTCGTAGGGTCCTGTCGCAAATTATGATAATAACGTAGCTTTGCCATTCTCTAGACGTAATTATCTTACGAGCACATAAAATTACTCGTAGGCAGTTTCTCCAACTATCTCTAACTGACCACTTCTCGGGAGGCCATATTGAGATATCGACTGCTCGATAGTAGTAAAGCCATTCTCCTTTAACTTTGACGTAGGTTTCATCCAT